>JAGGSN010000187.1 GCA_021159005.1 Candidatus Zixiibacteriota bacterium
ATCATATTAAAAACGATTTATTTGGCAGTCCAATAAATTAATTTACAAATTGACAAAACACATATTTTCAACCGCAGCTTTGTATTGTCTTATCTCACTATAGTCTTATGGTTAATATATTCATCAAAAGCTTCATCAATACTGCCAAAAGCAAATTCAGCCAGCTCTTCTATCGTAGAATGTGAAACGGTTTTATCGAACTCCTTATTTATGTAATCAATAAAACCATCGCTATCGATTAATTCATTTCTATTCATCTCATCCATCTATTCATCCTCCTGTTTATTAATGATATTTACAGAAATTATACCCCCAACAACCCCAATAATCAACTAATTTATTGACACCTCAACAAACAACCCCTAATATAAAATCATGTATAAACTAATGCCAATCCTGCTCGTCCTTGCTCTGATAACCGCCGCTTATCCTCAAGATTCTACACAATCCAACCTTCAGCGATTTGACCAGAAACTCAGCCTTGCCCTCAAAGGCCTGAAAATGACCCAAGCCGACCTCTCCCTGCGCGATGACTACCTCGAAAAGGATGAATACCGCCTGCCAATTGTCGACAGCCTGATGCATCACCCGCTCGATATGATGACAATATCGCAAGACCTGCTGACAAATCAGCCGCCGAAATATTCCGATTTCATTGGCTACAGCCTGAAAAACTTTTACCTCACCGGCGGACCGCGCGAGATTGTCAGGAAATACTATCGCGGCGGCGGCATCGATGGCATCACGATGTACCGCATAGCCTATTTCCTCAGCGGCGTAGAATACATGACCTCGCATGAGCTGTACAATAAAAGCTACGCCCCGCTTCTCGATTCGCTGATACTCGGCTTCACGCTTTTACTTGAGGAGGATGTCGAGGATGAGTTCCGCTCTGTCGATGAGATAGACTCCATCGCCGACTACGAGGAGGAGTGGACTAAGGCTCTTTCCAAAATGACTTTCGGTGTATCGCCGGAGGTGTTCGGCATGATGGGGCAGTCGCTGCTTGATATTTTCAAGGATGCTGTCATAAACGATGACAAGACGAATGAATTCAAGCGCAAATATGTCGAGTTTAACACCCGCTATGGCAAGGTATGCATCGGGGATGAATCATCGCAAAACTACACCGGCGATATATTCATCGTAATCGATTACGGCGGGGATGACACCTATGATATACAAAAATCCGGCACCGGCAATTTCACCTTCATTCTCGATTATGGCGGCAATGATACTTACCATCTGCCGAAAAACCGAATCTGCCCCTATGCCGCAGGCGCCAATCTGCTGGTGGATTTTGCCGGCGATGACTATTACGAGGCCGGTTCATGGTCATTAGGCGCTGGCTTATTCGGTGCCGGAACGCTCTGGGATAAGCAGGGCAATGACCGTTATTTCGGCGATACATTCACAATGGGCGCCGGCTGTTTCGGCTATGGCCTTCTGCGCGATGATGCCGGTGATGATTTCTACCACGCCGCTTTATTTGCCCAGGGATTCGGCTTTGTCAGAGGTGTCGGGATACTCATCGATTCACTCGGCAGCGACCACTATTTCGCCGGCGGCAAATACAAGGATATTCTTCGCTATGAGGATCATTACATATCGCTGTCGCAGGGGTTTGCTTATGGCCTGCGTCCCTATATGTCCGGCGGCATTGGCTATCTCATTGATAAATCCGGCAGCGACACTTACGAATCCGATATATTCGGGCAGGGAGCCTCCTATTGGTGGAGCCTCGGTATTCTCACCGATGGCGGCGGCAATGACAAATATTTATCATTCCAGTATGCCCAAGGCTCGGCGACTCACATGACTCTTGGCTGTCTGTATGATGTTGGCGGCAACGATTGCTATCTATCCAAGGGCGTCTCGCAGGGCTGCGGGCACGACCGCGCCACCGGCATCCTCTTTGATGTATCCGGCAATGATAACTACATGTCGCACGACCTTTCGCAGGGCGCCGGGTCGGCTAACGGCATTGGCATTATCGCCGACCTTGGCGGCATCGATTCCTATCTTGTCAAGGATCTGATAAAATCGCAAGGGTATGGCAACCCGCGCCGCGATTATGGCTCAATCGGCATTTTCCTCGATACAGGCGGCGCGCAAGACACCTACGGCGGCGGTGTCGGCGCCGATTCAACCTGGTGGAGCGGCTCGAAGTGGGGGATTGGTATTGACGAATAGGATGCTTCATCATAATGGTGCGCGGAGACATACACCATTCATAGTTGATGGTGCACATGGATGCACATCATTCGCGGCTACAGACAAACCATCGCGTAGGGGCGTATTGCATACGCCCTTATCTACACTATCATTGATTATCATTATCATTGCTACAAACATTTTCTCTCCCATCCTTTATGCTCAAAATCAGCCGACTAACGCCCAAATCGTCGATTCGCTCTTTATCCGCGCCTCCTCCGGCGAGGTCCAATACCGTGATTTGGTTCAGCCTGCCAAGGATGCCATAATCGAGATGGGCGAAACAGCTATTCCGCAGATGCTCGCCAAGCTCAATACCCGCGATGCCCGCGAGACTCATACGGTTGTAGATATTTTCAAAGGCATAGGCGAAATCGCAGTCGATTCATTAGCCAAACGCATCAACAGCCGTGATGATTTCACTCGCCGCTTAGCGATTCGCTGCCTTGGCGAAATTAAAAGCCAGAAAGCAATTGCGTCTATTATAAAAGTTGCCTCTCATGATGATTTTCGCACCAGAGCCGGGGTTATGTCCGCCCTCGGTAAAATCGGCAGTTCTGATGGCGCCTTTACTGTAGTCAGCGGCTTGGATGACTCAGATGAACTTGTCGCTACCGCCGCCGCCGTTGCCTGTGGAAGAATCAGGGAGGGCATATCGCCGAAACCGCTGATTCGGGCATTAAGCCATCGATATTACGGAGTGCGCTATTCTGCCGCCGGTTCGCTTGCCAAACTTGGCGAGATAGCTGTCGAGCCGTTGATAATTCAGCTCCAAACAGAGCCTTGCAGACTGTCTACGGGATATATCATCAAGACGCTGGGAAAGATAGGCTCGAAAAAGGTTATCTCTGCCTTAAAGCCAATGCTATCCTCCGATGATTGGGCTATTAGAGCTTCCACCGCCGAGGCTTTCGGCAATATTCAAAATAAAAAATCGAAGAAGATATTAAATAAAGCTTTAAAAAGCGAAACGCATCCTCTTGTAATAAATCAAATTAAATTATCGTTGGATAAGCTTCAAGCGAACTTATAAATATTAAATCAGGCTTTAAACATTTAGAACAACTTCTCTCCGAATGCCAATTGCAAATAGAATTATCGAAGTAAAGGAAAATATCCCTATTGTTGCAAACTTAATCGCCGTTATATTATATATTTAAAAGAATATTTATTTTAATCAATAAAAATAATTATTGCCGATAATATAGCAAGGTGGGAATTAATGGATTCATTACAGTTAAAAATTAAAAACTTTGCCAGAGCGTGCACTATTCCAGAAGTTTTAGCTACTCTTTTGGCTGAACTGGAAAATGAGAAATCAACATCCTCTTCTGTTGCAAAAATCTTAAATCAAGATATTTCACTTTCTGCCCGTCTGTTGAGAGCAGCTAATTCGCCATTATATAGAAGGCAATTTGATATCGTTACGGTCGAAATGGCAATATCGGTTTTGGGTATGAAAGCTGTAAGGGCTTTAGCCTTATCGGTTTCATTATTTGATATCACCCGCAAGTCAAAATTAAATGATCATTTTAACTTAAAAGACTTTTGGCGGCATAATCTTGAAGTTGCGATACTATCTCAAAAAATTGCCGATAAATGCAAACACACACAGCCGGAGGAGGCGTTTGTATGCGGCTTAATGCATGACCTTGGAGCGTTTTTCTTTATTCAGGAATACCCATCTGAATATGCCGATGTTTTAAAACTGAAAAATGCCGGCGAACCAATCGAAAGCGCCGAACAGAAAGTCTGCAAGATTACTCACTCTGAAGTGGGTGCGGCTATTGCCTCTATCTGGCGGCTGCCCAGCGTAATCAGTGAAAGCATCTTAAATCACCATCAAGATGAACTCCCTGAGATTTCTCCGGATAAGATAAAAATCTGGCACATTGTTAACCTTGCCCATCGCTTCTGCCGCAAGGGTTTTGATATTGGTTCCGAGCCTACACCCGATGAAATAAGCAAACGCTATCAGATAGCGAATATGTTCGGAATTGAAAAAGAGACCATGCGCAGTTTAATAAAGGATGTTCCCGAAATTGTAATCCAAACCGCATCATTTCTCGATATTGATATCGGAGACCCGTTAATGTTATTGCAGAACGCCAATAATGAGCTGGGTAAATTGTATGAACTTTATGAAATGCTGATGATTAAAAATGAGAATCTGCAGAGCAAACTTATAAAGGAAGAGAAGAATAAAAGCGCTATAGAGGCCTTGCAAACTACTCTGGCGACCATGTCGCATTATGTCAACAATGCCAATACCGCTATTATCGGACGAGCGCAAATTCTGGATTTATACATGACCCAGGGACGGCTTCAAGACCCGGAGGGCAAAATCGCAGAATCTGTTAAAATCATCTCCGATTCGGTTGATGTTATCAGCGCGGTGTTGGATGAACTTAAGGAGTTCCCCGAATATAAAACCGTGGTCTATCACGACAACTCAAGAATCCTCGATATAGATAAAAATTTAAAAGCCAGACTGGGACGCCTGGCTCGCAGCTAAATTCAATTTTTATGTTTAAACTTAAAGCCGCCTTTTTAGTAAGGAGGCTTTATTATTTAATCCGAAACATTGCCATATACCCGCAATATTATGGCTCGAGAGTGTACGGATGAAACACCACTTCCCCGCTCGAATTACCGCTTTCTTCGTTGTCATAAATATGAGTGTCTATATATGCAGAATCTGACGCATACCAGGTATTACCGCCAGCCCTTATCACAATTTCACATGAATTATAAATAAAATATCCATCTTCATCGACAAGTGAAAAAGTATTATTGCCGTATGAATAACCGGGTGAACTTATAGAATCGCCCAAATTAGCATAGGCAACCGAATCAATCATGATGCCGATGGAATCGATATTAATAACCTGACTGTTCCTTAAGTAAAGAAAAGTGTCTTCACCATCTTTAAGGCTAATGCCTGTAGCGGCAGTGTTTATAATTGAATTCTCAAAATAGAATTTTTCAATTTCGCTTTTAATATCAATTGCTGTTATGCAATCAGTAAATATCGTCGTATCGTTTATAAAAAGCGAATTATCCTCTAATGCTTGATTTTCATAATCAACGATTAATCCATAATCACAATTTGATACTTCATTGGCTTTGAATTCTAAAATAAAAATATTTGTCGATTGAATTGCGCCAATATAACAGCTGTCTATTTTGCAGTTATATAATTCCATTTGAGTTGTATCGCTGCTGCCGGCAAAATTAATTCCCACACCTGAACCGCCTGTGCCTACAATACCGATGCTTTCAATACTAATAAGATCATTCTGAATAAGGAAAGCGGCGTTGCTGATATTCTCTCCGGCAGGGGCTCTAACAGTTGCCGTGCTTTCCGGATACACACCTTTAACAGACCTGCCAAAAAGCGGCGTAATTGGAAATGTTTCGCCATCGCTGTAAGTACCCGGGAATACTCTGACAGTCTGCCCCGTTTCGGCAATGCTTAAGCCTTTGGTAATAGTCCGGTAGGGTTGGGCAATAGTGCCGGTGCCGGTTTCATCGCTGGCGTTTTCACCATCATCAACATAAATGTTGTTTGGGTCAACAATTGTTATCTTTGAGGAAGCTTTTTTGGAGGTGTCCTCCTGGCTAACAACCCAAATTATAACCGAATCGGCTAATCCCGTGCTGAGGGTGATAGTCGTATCAGGAGCTTTGTACCAACCGGTACTGTCAATACTGCCAATACTATCCAAATCGCCGTTTTCAATGTCATACACATACCATTTAACCGCAGTATTAGTTGTATTATAAACTCCAGCGGTAAATTGGATAGAATCGCTATGATTTACTATTGCCGAATCCGGCGACAGCATAACCTTAATTCCTCCAGAGGGATCAACAGGATTATCATCACCACAGCTGAAAATAAATAAAATTGCCATTATAATCGCAAATGCGCTTAGCTTCCTCATTGTTCTATCCTTTCATTTTACTCGTATTCATTTCGGTTATATTAATACATTATTTATATAAAATAAAGCAAAAATGGTTCAAGTAAAATATTTATTTCTTTTTATAATTGCCCCAAGCGCTTTTACGCCAGTTTGAAATCAGCCATTAGCTCCGGATTTTGCAGTAGAACTACAAATAAATTCCTCTGGTTGCCAAGCGCTGCTTGGCAGCCAGAGCTAAATATTGTGTGGGGCACCGCTGTTAATAAAACCGGTTATTTACTCCCCGATTCAATCGCCTCAATTCGCTTTATCATCATTTTGGCATACTCACTCTCAGGTGCAATATCGATATACTCCCGCCAGACAGCCAAAGCCGCCTTCGGATTATTATCAGCCGTCATTAAAATCAAACCCTTATTAAAATATGCCTGCGCCAGGTCAGATTTGAGATTAATTGCCTTGTTTAGATACTCCAAGGCTGTGTCGTTTTTACCAAGATGGTAATACATAATAGCGCAATCGGTTAAAACCAAGGGCCTGTCGGGCTGTATTTCCAAGGCTTTTTCATAGTATTCAATTGCCGACTGATACTGATCCAAATCAAAATAACCGTTGGCGATTCGGATTATAATTTCGATATTTGCCGAATCTTGCCTAAGAGAATCCTGCAGATATGAAATCTCTTCGCGAAGGGAAACCGCTAAACTGTCAACCGCAGGGGGGGGATGTATAAAATCGGACGGTTTTTCCGTTTGCATTATATAAAATAATATGACTGCGCTGATTATAAAAATTATCGCAAATTGAAGAAGTTTTTTGTTTGTTTCACTCATCGTTTTGCAAGTATGCATCACCCTATAGCCGATGTCAACAATTAAAATACCATGAGTTTCCCCGTTTTTTTCAGAACCCGACCTGCGAATAATTTATTAAAATTTTAGTGGTTGGTGTACGTCCTCGCGCACTAACTTTTTTTCAAATTGTATATATCAATATCCAAAGAATGCATCTACCTAATTTCATGTATTGTCAGGAACTCTTCATGCGTAGTTCCATGCGTTGTCAGTCCGCCCCGGCGGATTTCCAGACAACATCGGCGTTCACGCAAATGGGTTCCTGCCTTCGCGTAAAGCTCGGTGTATTAATAGTCAAGACCGCAAGGAGGGTCTTGACTTGAAAGACGGTATCTAATGGGCTGATGAGTCAAGTCCCAAGCGGACTTGACCTGCTTCGCAATGCATCGTTTGTTGAAAGAAATCTGATAATTTGCCTGAAAAAACTATATTTTAATTGCTTTTGAGGCGATATCCGTACCAAGCAAATGAACAAATTCTACAAATATCTTTTTGTCAAATTTAATGATAGAAGCCTTCATTTTTAACAATATCTTAAACGGTTTATGGTTCAATTTTAATTTATTGGTACGCAATGCTTCATCGTAACAATCACAAATAGCGATAATCCGCCCCTCTATACCAATTTCACCTGCTTTTAATCCGAAAGGGTAACCGGTTCCATCAAGACGTTCCTGATGTTCGAGAACAGGACGGAGAGCGCCGCTGGGCACAACACCTGTTTTCTCCAACATGTTTTTGCCTATTATTGGATATTTTTTAAATCGCGTATTTGTGATTCTAAAATTATCATTTTTGCGAAAGTAATAATTTTCGTCAATTATTCTTTTGCCGATTTCGTGCAATAGAGCTCCAATACAAATATTTTGGAGTTTTTCGGGGTTAGTAATCCCACACCGTATGCCAAGAAGTATCGACATGTTAGCGACATTGATAGCATGCGCAATCGGATACGAAATTTTAGAGTAATCCATTGTCATTAAATGCCGGGAGGATTCTTTATGAAGCGCCATATAAACATGGTTGTTGCTATGGTCAACCGAGTTCTTTATATTTGCTTTAGACATTGGTTCAGTTAGAATTCTATCGAGAATGCTCACCGAAGTACTAGTAAGAATATCAATTTTTTCTTCAATTAATACGGATTTATCTTGAAGCAAATTGGGCAGGTTATTAATCATGTGGTCATAAAACGGTTCCTTTTGCTCGGAAGGCACATACAGGATTTCCTGCCCGTATTCTATAAGATTATCAAAATCCTTTTGTAATACGGGAATATTTTGGCATCGGAAAAGTCGAAATGAGCCATTATTTTTCTGATAAAGGTCGAATTGATATACCGAATCAATTGAAATCGACTTTATGCTTATAGGCAAATATTCACCGTTTTCATTGACATTTTGCTCGCGCATATTTTTATCCCTGATAAAAATTTTAAAGGATCCATTACTTTTACTAAATGCTTTGTAAAATATTTATGAATTCCTCTATATCTCTATATCGGTTTTTATAATTATCACTTTTTATCGATAAAGAATTTCTGCAATTATTCTTCAATTTTTTCAAAAGTTAAGTTGCATTATGAATCAAATTTCCTCTCGGGAATCCGACCTGCAATTGAACAGGAAAAAAATGGGGAGAGTTCCGATAGTTATTAGGTTGACTTAATAAATCCATTTTTATATGTTTTAATATGATAAGCGATTTACCTTCCAAAAGTTATTCAAACCTCATAATAATAAGCCTTAATATTAATGACCGAAATTAATTACATAAATCGATATTGTTTCGATAATAATAGATGCGATGGATAATCAGCAATTATTTACAGGCAAGATAATAGCGATTTTTGGCAAAGATATTAAACTTTATCACCAAGGGGATGTTTACAATGCCTCAATAAGGGGCAAGCTGTTGAAGGAATATCAACTTATCTCGCCTGTTGCGGTCGGCGATAATGTCGAATTTAAAATCACTATTAAAGGCCAGGTGGTTATTGAAAATGTTCTGCCGCGTAAACAATACTTAGCCCGTCCCGGCAAATTAGTTAAAGGAAAAGTTCAAGTAATCGCGGCAAATTTAGACCAGCTCGTAATTATCAGCTCTACCCAAAACCCGAATTTCAAGCCCGGTTTGATTGACCGTTTTCTCGTCAGCGCCCTGAATGAAAAACTTAAGGCTGTAATTGTAATTAACAAGATAGACTTGACTGAAAAAAATATCCACAACGATTATCTCGATGCTTGGAGATCGGTCGGATTTCCTGCCATATATACATCTGCGAAAACCGGCGAGGGCATAGAAAAGCTAATCTCCCTTCTAAAAGGCAAATCATCCGCTATGGCTGGCCATTCCGGCGTCGGCAAATCATCCCTGCTAAATGCTATTAAACCATCGCTAAAATTAGCTACAAAAAAAATCTCCAAAGCTTCCGGAAGAGGAGTGCATACTACTTCCTCGGTTATTATGTTTCCTCTTGACAGCGATAGTTGGGTAGTCGATACGCCCGGAATTAAAGTTTTCGGTTTAACCGGAATCGATAAAAATAATTTGTTTCAAAACTTTCCCGAAATGGCTGAACTTAGCGGCAAATGCAGGTTTAACAATTGCCTGCATATTAGCGAACCGGACTGCGCTGTTAAAAAGGCCGTAGAAACAGGTAGTATAAATAAGTTCCGTTACTTAAGCTATAAAAGAATATGGGAACAACTTGATGAGTAAAATTATTGATAAAAAAGCGGTTAGAGCTTGGAGAAAAATAAATTAAAAATTATGATAATCATTAATACATTTTACTGATTTATAACCTCAAATGTTTGAGCGGGTTGTAAGGCATAGTTTAATTCATTTATTAAAACAGTGCAACTTATGATATAATAAATAGTTAGATATGTAAAAAAAACTTGTAAGTGCTTAAGAAAAAGCTTGACAAGAATAATGCAAATTATTACCTTGCTAAAAGTTAAGTAAGATGCTTAGCAGTTTTGCAATGTAAACCCTTAACCTTTCCGAAAGGGGGTTGAATGAATGACAGGTGTCCGTGTACGTATGGACGAGGCTTTTGAAAGAGCATTAAAAAGATTTACCAAGACTTGTGAAAAAGCTGGGATTCTCTCTGATATAAAAAAACATCAACATTTCGAAAAACCATCCGACCGCAAGAAACGTAAACAAAATGCTGCCCGACGTAAGGCTCGGAAGAAAACCAGCTATTCGTATTATTGAAAGCTGCAATGAAGTTAGTTGATAAAATTAATGAGGACATCAAAACCGCTATGAAAAAGGGCGACAAGACCCGGCTTAGCGTGTTGCGAATGTTCAAGTCCGACTTGAAATACAGGCAAATTGATGCGGGTAGAGATATTACCGATGATGATTGCGTTGCTGTTTTATCCAGTGCCGCTAAAAAACGACGGGATGCAATTGAGGGGTTTGGCAGGGGCGGCCGCAACGATTTAGTCGATAAGGAAAAAGCCGAACTTGAAATAATCAACGAATATCTGCCAAAACAAATTTCCGATGAAGAGTTGAGTAGGCTTGTCGATGACGTTGTCTCGGAAACTAATGCCTCTACGACAACTGATATCGGTATGGTTATGAAAAATATCATGCCAAGGGTTAAGGGAAGGGTTGATGGCAGAAAAGTTAACGAATTAGTTGTGAATAAACTTAAAGAATAGTTTTGAGCAGGAGGGGATTTTGAACTGGATAGATTTTTTTATCGCAGTGGTTTTGCTTATAACTGTCGCCATCGGTTTTAGGCAAGGGCTTTTTAGGTCTATATTCACTTTATTAGGGTTAGTTGCCGCAACAATAATTACGTTCAGTTATGCAGATTGGCTGGCAATTCAGGTTGAGGGTATGTTTAATATTTCGCCAAGTTTGCGTTATACTTTTTGTTTTATGGCTTTGTTTCTGGTGATGGTGGCGGTATTAAAAATTATCAGCCGCTACTTCTATAGAATGGCTAAATTAACGCCTCTAAAATATCCCGATATGATTGGCGGCGGGTTGTTGGGTTTATTCCGAGGTGTAGTAATTGTATCAATGATTTTTATGATGTTTATTTTTTTCCCGGCATTTCAACAATTCAATCAGTCGGTTGATGAGTCTGTATTAGCGTCTCATGTCCGACAAGTAGTGCCGGTGGTTTTTAACATGACCATATCTTTACATCCCGAAAGCGGTCCCTTTGTCGATAAAATCTCTAAAGGCATATTAGGCTCCAAAACAGAAAAATATGCAAAAAACCCTAGGTCTCTGCTCGGTAAAAATGAAGTGCTGGGATTTACAAACAAAGATATAGGCGTTCTCGATAATATAGATAAATACTTTGGCGAAACATTAGAACTGGCTACAAAAGATAAAAAAGATTAATAATTTAGGGAGGTTGTTTCAATAGCGCTTAGATATTCTGCATCTGAGCAGTTATCGTGTTATTATTCCAAGCGCTATATGCCTGATTATCCGGCTTTTGAGACGGTCTTTCAGGGAAGGAATTGTCTATCGGCAAATTTGTATGAATTCTCATGCACTTGAAGTACTGGAGTTTGATCGGATAGTTGAAAAACTCCATGGATTATGCTGGAGTATTCCGGCTAAAAGATACCTTATTGAACCTACCATTAACTCTGATTGGATTGAACATTCTCTCGATTGCTTAGCGGAGATGGTTGATGTATACAAATCCGATGGCGGTCCTCCCACATTGGTTTTTGATGATATAGATATGATGTTGGAAAAAACAGCGGCTGAAGGTGTTGTGCTTGAACCGTCAGAATTGATTAAAACGGCAAATTTATATAATGTTGTTATGGGCTTTAAACAACTAAATAAAAAATATGCTAATATAGGCAGAATTTGTGAAAAATTGACATATAGCGATGAGATTACCGCTGGAATCAACCAGGCAATTTTGCCGCCCAATGAAATTAAAGACAACGCTACGCCCGAACTGAAAAACATCCGCCGGCAAATAAGACAAACCAGACAGCGGCTCGAATCGAAATATAATTCCTATCTCGAATCTGATTATGCCAAATACCTCTCCGATAATGTCGTTACCGTAAGAGACGGGCGTTTTGTTCTTCCGGTAAGGGAAGGCGATAAAAACCGCATACAAGGCATTGTGCACGATAGATCATCCACTGGCGCCACATTTTTTGTCGAACCGCTCGATGCTGTCGAATACAACAACAAATACCGCGAATTATTAGCCGCTGAAAAACAAGAAATTTTCCGCATTCTCAGAACCTTAACAGATCTTGTCCTCGAAAGCATCGATTCTATTAAAAGCAATATTAAAATCCTTGTCGAATTGGATATTTATTCGGCAAAAGCAAGGTTGGCAATAAAGCTTAAATGCAGCCGCCCCAAAATCAACGATGAAAGCTATTTCGATATTAAACGAGGCTTCCATCCCTTGCTGCGCTGGCGCGATATACAAAACGGTAATGATGCCTTAGTCCCGCTTGATATCGAGCTTGGTAAAGAATTTACAACGCTGGTAATAACCGGTCCCAACACCGGCGGCAAGACTGTCGCCTTAAAAACGGTCGGTCTTGTCTGCCTGATGGCGCAATCCGGCATGTTTATTCCTGCGGCTGAGGGTTCATCCGTACCGATTTTTAAAAATATATTCGCCGATATAGGCGATGAGCAATCGCTTGAATCATCGCTTTCGACATTTTCGGCACATCTCGCCAATATCAAAACTGCGCTGAGCGAGGCTGCTCATGAATGCCTCGTGCTCTTAGATGAAATCGGCGCCGGCACCGATCCCGATGAGGGCGCGGCGCTGGGGCAAGCTATTATAGAAAAGCTAACCGAACAAAATATCCTCTCGATAGTAACCACACATCACGGCAAACTCAAAACGCTGGCTATTAACATCGAGGGCGTTCAAAACGGTTCGCTCGATTTCGACAGCCGCAACATGAAGCCGACATACCGCTTCAGGCTGGGAACGCCCGGCCTTTCCTATGCCATCGAAACCGCAGTTAAAATCGGCTTGGATAAATCAATTACCGAACGGGCTGAATCGCTAATCGACCGCTCGGAAAGAAAACTGGCGCGTATTATTAGCGAACTTTCGGAAAAACTTCAGGCAACAGATGAAACTTTAGTCGAGGCGGAAAATAAAAGACTATCGTATGAAGCATTGTCGAATATTTATAAAGAAAAACTCGATAATGTCCAGCAAGAACAAAAGCGTATAAAAAAGGAAGCTCTTCAAGAAGCCGAAAAGATGGTTTACAAACTTAAAGGCGAGATAACCGACCTTATTGATGAGGCGAAAAAATCTGACAAGAAAGTAGAAGCCTTTCGCGCCGCCAAACATCAGGCTCAGGAGCAGATTCAAAACCTTAATGAAAAAATTAGGCAATTCGAACCGCCTGTTAATCAAGCGGCGGCTGATGGAACCGAAGGCGAAAAAGTGTATCTCCCCGACTTGAAAGCAATCGGCGAAATTGTCGAAAAACCCGAACCCAGCGGCAAGGTGCGAGTGCGCATTGGCAATGTGATTCTGCATACTGAGATGCGAAAGCTTTTCAAATCATCCGAACAGGGTGAAGCAAAAGCGCCGATAACTCATACCAATCCTTTTGTTAATGTTGACCCGTCAATGGAAATCGATTTGAGAGGCATGACATTCGATGAAGCTCAACCGGTGCTCGATAAATACCTCGAGGATGTATACCAGGCTCATCTTGATAACGTAACCGTAATCCATGGCAAAGGCACTGGCGTCTTAAGAATCAAGGTGCAGGATTACCTTAAAAGACATTCCAAGGTAAAATCATTCCGGCTTGGCAATTGGAATGAAGGCTCATTCGGCGTAACGATAGTCGAGATTGTAAAGGACTGATTATGGCTGGCCCAATACCGGAAAACATTGTCGAAAAAATAAAAAATGACACCGATATCCTCGACTTGATTTCAGAATATGTTACGCTTAAAAAAGCCGGCAAAAATTATGTCGGTTTATGTCCGTTCCACAATGAGAAAACGCCGTCGTTTACTGTTTCGCCCGATAAGGGATTCTTCCATTGTTTCGGCTGTAAAGAATCAGGCAATGCCATAGGCTTTATCATGCGTCATGAAAGCCTGGATTTCCCGGAAGCCTTGAGATTCTTAGCCAAGCGCGCCGGTATCGCGATTCCCGAAAAAGGTTCCGTTGACTCCATCGCGACCAAACTTTACCAGGCGATTGAATACGCCCAAAGCTTCTATGTGAAGCATCTTAAAAACTCGACCGCCTATGAATATATTAAATCGCGCGGCATAAATGATGATGTGATTAAAGAGTTATGGGTTGGTTTTGCGCCTCCCGGCTGGGATAATCTGTATAAAGAGATTTTAAAAGATAAATTGTCGCCGGAGGTCTTTGAAAAAGCAGGCCTGCTGGTGAAACGTGAAAAACAACCGGGTTATTACGATAAATTCCGCAACCGGTTGATGTTTCCTATATACAGCCTTTCCGGCCGCTCTATCGGTTTTGGCGGGCGCGCATTAAACGATGAAGAAGGGCCTAAATATCTAAACTCGCCGGAGACTGCTATATATCATAAAGGGTCTGTGCTGTATGGTCTAAACTGGTCTAAAAATTCAATCCGTCAATCTACTAAAGCTGTTATTGCCGAGGGCTATTTCGATTACATCTCATTATATCAAGCTGGCATAAAAAATATAGTTGCCGTATCAGGCACCGGCTTTACCGCCAATCAGGCTAATATGCTGGCGCGTTTTAGTGGTGAGGTTATTCTCCTATATGATGCCGATTCGGCAGGCCTAAAAGCCACTTACCGGGCAGTTGAGGTTCTCTACAATGCAGGTCTTGAACCTAAGATTGTCAGGCTGCCCGAGGGTTCCGACCCCGACAGCTTTATCGTCGAGCATGGCTCTGAAAAGCTTGCTATGTTGATTGATTCTGCCAAAAGCTATCTCGAGTTTGTAAGCGATTCGCTTCCCGATAAATTTGTCCGGCTATCAATATCGCATCAGGAGAAACTTATCAAGTCATTAGCGGAAACTGCCGCCGGCATTGATGATAGATTAAAGCATGAATTATTTGTGCGTAAAGCCATTGAAATATTCGATCTCCCGCTGTCTGCAGAAGCTAAATTTCATAAACGGGGAGACGTCCAACAATCAAGAAGTAAGCAAACCGAACGGCTTGGCCGCGCTAAATTTGAGATTACATATCTTGGGTTAATAATGTCGCATCCCGAGTTTATTGATGAAAGTCTAAAAGTTATCAAGGAGGATAATTTTCAAGATTCTTTAAACAGAAGAATTTATGAAAAATTGAATATTATTGACATAAACAATCAGCCTGTCGGCGGACACGGCTTTTCAGTCGGCGATTTCCTTGAGCATTTTACAGATAAAAATCTCAGACAAAGATTAACCGAGATAATTATCAATGAAACTGCGGGAGCGCCGCCGGAGATGCTTTTTGATGAATATATGGCAAATTTTAAAAAGTTTATAGTAGCCGACCGTTTGGGCAAACTAAGAATCAAATTGGCCAATGCTGAAAAGGAGGGTAAAATCGAAGAATCAGAAAAAATTTACAGGGAATTTCAAGATCTTCAGAATACCGCTAACCAGGAGAGGATATAATGGTAGAAGGGGAAAATTCAGGGTTGCCAGATTTTGACCGTGGATTATCATTAGATAATGAAGGCAATGCGGCGAATGGCAGTGAGAATTCAAGTGATGTTAGTATACGCCGGGAAGTAGATGCCTCTGATGCGGGAGGCGATACTACTTGGGTATATTTTAAAGACCTTGGCAGGTTCAAAATTCTTACCAGGGAACAGGAAGTAGCTGTTGCTCGTCAGATAGAACAACATAAAATACACATCAAAGAGATAATATTTTCTTCATTAGCTGTCCTTGAAAAAATGATTGAGTGTCAGGACAAGCTTATCAATAAAGAAATCCGGCTTGAGGATATCGTTTCGCCGGAAACCTGCCGCTGGTTTGCTCCCGAAAACATCAAACGGGAAAAGCTGAAAGTTTTAAATCGCTTGAAAAAGATTAAGAAAATCATCAGCAATTTTGACAGGCCATTGGGAGATTACTCTCAAGAGAATCTTAAGGATGAGCTCAAATTACGCATTCAGTTGCGTAAAAAACTAATGAATGAAATCGAGAAATTCAATTTCAACCTTGAGTTTTTAGATAACCTTATGTATGTATTTAAAAAAAGAACTTCCGGAGGCAGAAGATTTCACCGCCCGCAAAACAACCTGCCCGAGTTGAAAAATAATGATCCTTGCGGATATTTATTGGCCGAGGAATTGCCTGTTGATGAACTTTCAAGATTAAAAAAGAAATTGCGCTTTCTCGAAAGAGAGTTGGAAGCTGCCAAAAAAATAATGATTGAAGCCAACATGCGCTTGGTAATTTCAATTGCCCGAAAATATATTGGCAGGGGCATGGAGTTTATGGACTTAGTACAAGAAGGCAATTCTGGCTTAGTTAAAGCTGTCGATAAATTCGATTATACAAAGGGCTTCAAATTCGGCACTTACGCTTCATGGTGGATACGTCAGGCTATCACCAGATCATTAGCCGAACAGGCCAAAACTATCCGTACGCCAATGTATCTAAATAGCCAGTATGGCAGAGTGGCTAAAGTTTCGCAAAACCTGTTCCAGAAACTCGGACGCAAACCGAATGTCAAGGAAATATCAAAACTTTCAGGCTTTTCGGTAGACAAAGTCTCTGATATCCTGCAGATGATACCCCAAACGGTCTCGCTTTCGAAACCGCTTGGCGATGATGAGGAAAACCAGATATCAAATCTGATTGCCGACCCGCAATTCTCGACAACTTCGGGCAAAGCGTCGTTTGTATATCTTCAGGACCAAATAGAAAAAACGCTAAACTCATTGACTGTCCGTGAGGAGGAAATCATCAGGCTGCGTTTCGGTATGAATGACGGTATGCCGCGCACTCTCGAGGAGGTCGGTTTGATATTTAATCTGACACGCGAACGCATCCGCCAAATTGAGGCCAAAGCGCTAAAGAAGCTGCGCCATCGCACTCGTTCCGATAAACTGAGAAAATGTGTTGATTTGCTGTGATTGATTGCTTTGCGTTGTCAGGCTGCCTAAACAGCTGAATAATCTGTTATGACAGACCGGAAAAATCGGATACTTTATTTTGCCGCTTTTTGACGTGTCTTTCTATCTCTTTATGATACAGCATGTTGAAAATTCTAAAATTCTATAAAAATCGCTATATTTAACTTGCATTTTTTCATTTGTTAATTATCTTAAAACCTTATCCGTTTTAGAGAAACGGTGTTTTATAGTTATGTTTGAACAGTTGACTGAAAGACTTGAATCGGTATTCAAAAAGATTACCGGACGCGGCATCCTTAACGAAAAGGATGTCAAGGAAGCAATGCGGGAAATCCGCATGGCTCTTCTTGAGGCTGATGTCAATTACAAGGTCGCCAAAAAGCTAATTGTCAACATACAGGAACGCGCGGTCGGGCAAGAGGTTGCCAAATCGATAAAACCCGGTCAGCAGGTTGTAAAAATTGTCAGCGATGAGCTAACCAAGCTTCTCGGCGAACAAAATGCTCCTCTGAATACAGCTTCCCAGCCGCCGACAATCATCATGATAATAGGCCTTCATGGCGGCGGTAAAACAACGCTCGCCGGAAAGCTTGCCAAACTGCTTGGCTCGCGCGGCAAACATCCGCTTTTAGTGGCCGCTGATATTCATCGACCGGCAGCCAAAAAACAACTTGAGGTGCTGGCCAAATCAATTAATATGCCGTACTACACAAGCGATTCCAATGCTCCCGGAATATGCCTTGAGGCTGTAAATCACGCGAAGGAAAAGTTGTACGATACTGTTATTCTTGATACCGCCGGACGTTTGCAAATCGATGATGATTTAATGGCTGAGCTTGCAGATATAAAAACTAAGGTGAATCCCGCAGAGGTGTTGTTTGTGGCGGATGCAATGACCGGTCAGGAAGCGGTAAATGTCGCTTCCTCGTTCAACGAGAAAATCGGCATTACCGGTGTTGCCCTAACCAAACTGGATGGCGATGCCCGCGGCGGCGCGGCATTATCTATTAAATCGGTTCTGGATGTGCCGATTAAATTCGTCGGTATTGGTGAGAAACTTGATGCAATTGAGGAATTTCACCCCGAACGAATGGCCTCCCGGATTCTGGGTATGGGCGATATTATAACCTTAGTTGAAAAAGCCCAGCAGAACGTAGATATCGAAAAAGCTAAAAAACTCGAACAAAAGCTTCGCAAACAGGAATTTACTTTCGAGGATTTCCTTGACCAGTTAAAGCAGGTCAAGAAAATGGGACCGCTGGAGTCGCTTCTGGAAATGGTTCCGGGCATGGGCGGAAAGCTGAAAGGGCTTTCCATTGATGATAAGGCATTGCCCCGAATCGAGGCGATTATTTGTTCGATGACTGTTCAGGAACGCCGTAATCCGTCAATAATTAACGGCTCAAGAAGAAAAAGAATTGCGCGCGGCAGCGGAACATCTGTACATGATATTAATGTTCTATTAAAGCAATTTACGCAGATGCGGAAAATGATGAAGAATTTTTCAAAGTTTAATTTCAAAGGTTTTCCGAAAGGGTTTCCGATATAAATTTATAAGTTTAAATATAACAGGAGGATAAGTGGCACTGACAATAAGACTTCGGAGATTGGGAGCTAAAAAAAGACCGTTCTACCGGATTGTTGCAATTGATAACAAAAAAGCTCGCGAGGGACGATTTGTCGATATCCTTGGCTGGTATAGTCCGATTGATAAGCCGGCCAAAGTAAAATTTCATGAAGACAAAATTTTTAAACGTCTTGATGATGGAGCTATTATATCGGATACGGTTAATAGCTTGTTTAAACAAACCGGCTTGATGGCTAAGTATTATAAAGTAAAAAAGGGTGAAGATGTTTCGGATGTTGTCGTATCCGAAACTATTAAGGAAAGGACAAAAAAGAAGAAGGAAAAAACCGCTAAGGCTGAGTAATGATGCTCAAATTGAACCACTTACTGTAATAAGGAGGCCAAGATGAAAGAGTTCATCGAAGTCATAGCACGCGCACTGGTTGATAACCCTGAAAATGTCGAAGTCACCGATGTTGAAGGCGAAAAGACAACCGTATATGAGTTGAGAGTCGCTCCGGAAGACCTGGGAAAGGTTATAGGACGCAAAGGGCAGACCGCTAAAGCTATCAGAACATTGATAGCTGCTGTCTCAGCCAAGAAAGGTAAAAGGGCCTTACTGGAAATTCTGGAGTAGTGTGAGCCCTAAGGATGATACTCTGATTGCCCTGGGGCATATTCAAAAGCCCCGGGGCCTCAGGGGTGAATTGACGGTTTTACCATACCAGGCTGACAGCATAAACTTACGCCAGGGTTTGCAAGTCCTGATCAAAGCTAATAACAACTCATTCGAAACGACAATTGAAGATGTCAAGCATATCAGTTCCCGTTTAGGTGTGAAGCTTAAAGGAATTGATAATCGTGAGGCGGCGGAAGTTTATAAAAACGGAGAGTTATTTTGCAAATTTTGTTTTTTGCCAAAAATGGAAAAGAACGAAATTTATGTTTTTGATTTAATTGGATTGAAAATAATCGATGATAACGATGAAGGTTTTGGCACTATTATAGATGTTAGAAGTTTTACTGCCAATGATTTGCTGGTAATTGAATCTCAGCATGGCGAGATTCTGGTGCCGATGGTAAAGCAGTTCATCGATTCAATCTCTATTGATGAAGGGTTTGTGAAAATTAAAAGAATTCGCGAATTTATTATATCATGAGGATAGACGTCTTGACATTATTTCCCGAAATGATTACCCAACCGCTCAATCACAGCATTATTGGGCGCGCGGTTAAAAACGGCGTGATGAATATTCAGGCGCATAATATTCGCGATTATGCTGTCGACAAGCACCATACCGTTGATGATAAGCCCTTCGGCGGCGGCACCGGCATGGTGATGAAAAGCGAACCTCTATATAATGCGATAAAAGCTATCGACCCCGATAATAAAGCTAAGAAGATATTAACCGATGCCTCCGGCTATAAATTCGACCAGACTGCGGCTAAAGAGCTTATGCTTGAAGACTGGCTTTTGATAATATGCGGCCGCTATAAGGGAGTCGATGAGCGTATAAAAGAACTGTTCGATTTATATGAACTTTCCGTTGGCGATTATGTTTTAACCGGCGGCGAAATACCGGCGCTGACAATAATAGATGCGGTTGGCAGACTTGTGCCGGGCGTTATCAAAGAGATTTCATCAGCCCAATCCGATTCATATTTCGAGGGATTGCTGGGCTATCCGGAATATACGCAGCCGCGCGAGTTTATGGGACATTTCGTGCCCGAGGTTTTAACCGGCGGCAATCACAAACATATAAAAAGATGGCGGCTTGAGCAATCATTAAAAAAAACGCAAACAAGAAGGCCTGATCTTTTGGCAAATAGAGAACTCGATGACGAAGAAAAAATACTATTGAATTTGGAGGATAAAGATGTTGAAAATAATTGAAAGCAAGTACCTGAAAGATAAACTGCCTGATTTTAAAGCCGGCGATAATATCAAGGTACACATCAAGATAATTGAGGGTGATAAAGAAAGAGTTCAGGTGTTTCAGGGTGATGTTATAGCCATGCGCGGTTCCGGAATCAATAGATCCTTTACGGTCAGAAAAATTTCATCAGGTATTGGAGTCGAAAAAATCTTCGCGCTTCATTCGCCCAATGTTACCAAGATACAGGTTATTCGCAGAGGCGATGTAAACAGAGCAAAACTGTATTACCTTCGTGAACGCACCGGCAAGCGGGCTAGAATTGAAACTAAGGTTGCCGAAAAGAAATAGCGCCCGATGGAATAGCAGGTAAGCCGATTCATCTCGCTTAGTTGCGAACGAACGCAACATTAAAACGTAGGGGCGTCCACCTCAGGAGGATGCCCTCTTTTTGCTAAAAACGCTTGACAATCAAAGCAAGTAACTGATGAGCAGGAAGCAGCCCGAAATAATCTGCGGTGTCGATGAGGTCGGTCGCGGTCCATTAGCAGGACCGGTTGTTGCCGCCGCTGTAATCCTCGATTCAAATATCATCATCAATGGCTTAACCGATTCCAAAAAACTTACACCTGCCCAAAGGTATCGAATCCTTTCAGGGATATTAGATAATTCCCAATGTTACGCTGTTGCCGGCGTTTCATGGTTTGTTATCGATAAGATAAACATACTTCAAGCCTCCTTGCTGGCTATGCGGCGGGCGATTGAGAAATTATCGGTATATCCCGACATGGTTTATGTGGATGGCAAATTCGAGATTCCCGGATTGGAGATTCCTCAACGAGCGGTCATCGGCGGCGACAGCAAGATACCGCAAGTTTCAGCCGCCTCGATTATTGCCAAAATCGCCCGTGATGTTTATATGATAGAGATGGCCAATCAATATCCCGAATATGGTTTCGAACGTCATAAGGGATATGGCACTAAAAAACATCTCGAAATTCTCGATAGAATAGGTCCCTGTGAAATTCACCGCCGAAGTTTTAAACCAGTTTCGCAAATGACATTATAGTATTTATCGGATGCTGAGGCTTTGCCGCGTGATAGATAATTTCAGGCAGTGTTAGTTCATAGTCCGCCTAAGGCGGATGAACTGACACGTTTTACTACACAAAATCGGCAGGTTACGTTTCACTACGACCTGCCTGAACAGTTAAATGAGGGGCAGACGGGGACGTCTGCCGCCCACGCGAATCCTTGTCCACCATAGGCGGACTTAGGTTGTTGAAAAAGCAGCAACACCTCTCTTGTTACCAAGCGCTGCTTGGTAACAAGAGGGCGTATCCGCCTGAGGCGTCCTTGTCTGCCAACAACGAATAAAAACCTTTTATTGTCATTTCTTATTATATATACTACTTTTAACGGTTGACATATATCCTAATGTGTCAACTTTTGAATAAAACACGCTCCGGATAATTTTCAAGGCTGGAGACTAATAATTGGCTAAGGATTTAACACAAGGACCATTAGCAAGTCAAATAGTCAGGCTGGCTATACCTGGCTTATTATCTCTTTTAGGGATAACGGTCAATCATTTTGTCGATGGCATCTGGGTCGGCAGACTTGGACCTGAAGCACTGGCGGCAATTACGCCATCATCATTTATAGTATGGATACTCTATTCGATTGTTGACATTATGCCGATAGGTTTGGTGGCAATAATCTCGCGCTATTATGGCGAGAAAAATCTAACCCAAGCATCGGAAACATCGCAGAAAGTTATTCAATTAGTATTCTTTATATCAATAATATTATCAGTCTGCGGTTGGCTGTTTGCTAAAAACGCCATGGAGCTTGTTGGGGTATCGGCCGAGGTTGTCAGGCTTGGCAGCATTTATTTGATGATAATCTCGACCTGTCTGCCGGCGATATTCTTAGTCGAGACTTATTCGAGCATATTCCGGGCAGTTGGCGATACTATCGTGCCTATGAGGCTTATTTTAACGGCAATTATCGCAAATATAATACTTGATCCGCTGTTGATATTTGGAATCGGTCCCTTCCCCGAAATGGGGATAGCTGGCGCGGCATTAGCTACTGCGATTGGTTATTATTTATCATTGGGTTTGGCATTTGTTGAATTAAACAGAGGCAAGCTACCTTTCAAAATTATTAAAGCAAGACCGTTGCCTTTTGATTTCCCCCTTCTCTGGCGGATTGCTAAGATAGGACTTCCAATTTCAATATCAGGAATTGGCTTTTCTATAGTATATTTGGCGTTGGTAAGAATTGCCGCTCCATTCGGTGATTATGTAGTAGCCTCATTCAGGGTTGGTCAATTTATCGAGGCTGTTTCCTTTATGATATGTTTCGGTTTTGGGCAGGCGACAGCGAGCATGATAGGACAGAATCTCGGCGCCAAGCTTACCGACCGAGCGGAAAAATCAGCGCAAACGGCAATTGGCATTGTTTCCGGCATTACCATAGCGTTTTCATTCATATTTTTCTTTGCCGCCAAGCCGTTAGTCTCAATATTCTCAAGCGATATTCAGGTGGCAACTGCGGCGGCTTTATATCTGAAAATCATAGCCATCTCGCAATTGTTTATGGGATTAGAGATCGTTTATGAGGGCGCTTTCTCAGGGGCGGGCGATACATTGCCCCCGATGCTGATTTCAATTATTGGCACTACCTTGCGAATCCCATTGGCAATTATCTTCGTTGGACCGTTAAATTGGGGATACCAGGGAATGTACTGGGCGATCACAATTTCGACGGTTTTAAAAGGAGTTAGTATCTTTATCTGGTTTAAGCTTGGCAGATGGAAACTGAAGCAGGTATAGAAATTTTAATGGTTGGCGTACGTCCTCGTCTGCCAACTTAAGAAATAAAGAATAGCCAAGACCACAAGTCCGCCTCAGTCGGATTGACCTACAAAATACTAAACGTTCCCCTTTTATTGAATATATCGATATAATCATTTGTTAACAGTCTGAGGGCGTATGCAATACGAGGGCGTATGCAATACGCCCCTACGCGAACGGTGTTTCAGTGGCTGGTGTACGTCCTCCTTTATAGTGGCTGGTGTACGTCCTCGTGCACCAACAATAAGTTCAGGGCGTATGCAATACGCCTCTACGCGCAACGGCATTTCAGTGGTTGGTGTATGTTCTTGTGCACCAACTTCAGTGGTTCATGTGGATGGCATCCGCCATAGGCGGGCTCGTCTGCCAACAACGACCCTTGACTGGGCTTATCCGCCTTACCGGGCAAACAAAAAGGCAGGTCTCGGAAAGACCTGCCCTACATAGTTTCCATCCTAATACCTGAAAACTATCTTCTTCTGCCGATAGCCCTCATCTTCTTCTTAAGATCGGGATTTTCCGCCATTTTTTCAAGCATCATATCAGACATACCTTCATACCCGAGAAGCTTCTCGAATATAACCTGCCGCTTATCCATCTGCTCAGTCAAGCGGTTTATAGTAGAGCTGACCCAGATGGTGTCTGCAAATAACTGATTAGTGATATCCGCTTTGATTGTTTCATTCTCAAGCATCTTGCTCATAAGATAGCTTTTCATTTCCGGTTTTTCTAAAATCTGGTCAATCGCTTTGCGCCGGTCGCAATTTACAAACAACACAGCGGCAATAAGCGTAATGAGTAATAATGTTAGAAGCTTTCTCAATTGTTCCTCCATTTATTTAAATGTTTATATCTTTCCTTATTTGTATAAATTATTCATCGGTTAAGTGTCAAGGTAAATTTAAAAAATACTTGACCCGTAATTGCAATGTAGTATAAACTTTAATGGTAATGTCGGATTTTGATAGAAATATTGCCTTGGCTAAGTTCAAATCTTTTCTGGCGGAAAAAGGGTTGAAACTTACCGCTGAAAGGCTAATCATATTAGAGGAATCATTAGCCACCGAGGGGCATTTCGAGGCGGATGACCTTTTGATGATATTAAAAAATAAAGGCCGCAAAACATCGCGGGCGACTGTCTATCGGACTCTGGATATTATCGCTTTAGCTGGAATTCTCCGCAAGGTTTATCTTGGCGATGCGCCGGTGCAGTTCGAGAAAATTACCGATGAGCCCCAGCATGACCACATGATTTGCCAGAAATGCGGCGCCAAAATCGAATTTCATCTGCCCGAACTAAGCGAACTTCAAGAACAGCTCTGCGATGAACATGATTTTACCATGAAAGCCTATAGTCTGCAAATTTACGGTATATGTTCTAATTGTTCGGAAAATAAGAGCGTTTAGGGGTGTCCGCCTGAGGAGGACGCCCTCTTTTTTATTATTCCCCTCTTGAGGGAGGTTAGGGGTATGTTATTAACGCAAAATTTTATGTTGTGTCAGTTCGTAGTCCGCCTAAGGCGGATGAACCGGCACTTTTTGCTTGATAAGAATATCGCCAGGTCACGTTTCGCTACGCATGCCTAAACAGTTAAATGTTCTGAAAATAAAATGGGGAAGCTCCTATTTTACTAAAAGATTGACCGTTAATACAGTTATCTATATATTAAATACATGAAATTCATCCAATTCAATCCCGAAAGCAAACTGTCTGCCTTGCCTGTCGAGGTTAAACTTGCCTGGATCCTATGCCTGTCAATATGGATACTTGTCGTCGATTTGGCAACAAGCCAGCTGCTTTTACTTATCCTAATGGCAGTTCTTGCGTTCTGCGGCGGCTTGAAAATATCAGCTATTATGCATCAATTTTACCTGTTTTTGCCCGTATTTATAATTGTATTCTTGTTTCATCTGTTTTATCATCCGGGAGACGAGCTATTTCATCTCTGGGTTTTAACCGCCACCGACACGGGACTTAAAGCTGGCATATTTAATATTTTCAGGTTTATTAATTTCATTATAATGGCTGTGTGCATTTTAAGCTTTATTTCTCCGGAAGAGTTTGCCGTAAAGCTTTCAACTGGTTTTGGTATTGTGCGGCACAGGTTTTTTCAGGAGTTAGCTTTAGTATTTTTTATCGCCCTGCGTTTTCTGCCGGTTCAGGCTCGCGAAAGGGAGATAGTCAGGATGGCTATGAATGCCAGAGGCGCCAATCTGAAAGGCGGTTATATTAACAGATTAAAAATGGAATCGAAATTATTATTGCCGCTTTTTGCCAGAACGATAAAGCAGTCCGATGATGTGGCGGCGGCTATCGCTTTAAAGGGGCATGATGGAGTTTATTTTGCCGGCGTTAAATCATCATTGAAAGGCATTGATTATTGCTTTATTTTTGTTGGTTTATCGATTACAATACTTATACTATTAATATGAATTGCTATTATTATAAAATGACAGTCGAATATGAAGGCGCAGAATTCTCCGGCTGGCAAATTCAGTCGAATAATCGCACCGTGCAGGGCGTTATTCAAGATGCAATCGAGAAGGTTTATCGCCAGAAAGTGAAGCTAAGCGGCTCGGGCAGAACCGATGCCGGTGTGCATGCAGCAGCCCAAGTCTGCGCTTTTGGCCTCGATAAGAATATCGAACCTGCCAAACTAATGTACCGTCTTAACAGGCTGCTTCCCGATGAGATAGCGGTTATAAAACTAAGCCGGACTAATGCGAAATTCGACCCTCGGCGGGATGCGGTCAGCCGTCTTTACAGGTACAACATAGCTGAATCCCCGACTGCGCTTAACAGACATATAACATATCAAGTTTGTCGGCGTCTTGATATCGACAAATTAAATAAAGCTGCCCGAATGCTTAAAGGACGACATGATTTCAGCGCTTTCTGCAAAATGAAATCTCAAAAGCAGGACAACCATTGCGAGGTTTTTATCTCGCGCTGGTTCCGTTATGGAGGCATGTTAGTTTATGAAGTGAAAGCCAATAGGTTTTTACATCACATGGTTCGGCGTATGGTGAGTGCTATGTTGGCGGTAGAGAATTTGAAAATAAACTTGACACGAATGAAGAGTTTTTTGAATAATACAGATTATGTGCGATTTAATGTTCCAGCTAATGGTCTGGTTTTAATTGAGGTAAATTATAGAAAGGAAAAACGATGAAGTTTTTTATCGATACTGCTAATATCGACGAGATTAAAAAAGCCGCTGAACTCGGTATGCTTGATGGGGTTACGACGAATCCTTCGCTTCTGGCGAAAGAATCCGGCAATTATATAGACATCCTGAAAGCCATCTGTGAAATAGTCGATGGTCCTATCTCGGCTGAGGTTACCGCTGTTGATGCCGATGGAATTGTAGCTGAGGCGGAAGAATTATGCAAGATTCATAATAATATCATTGTTAAGGTTCCCTGTATACGGGAGGGATTTATAGCCACTAAGCGTCTATCCGATAAAGGCATTAATGTGAACATGACCTTATGTTTCTCGCCCTTGCAGGCATTGATGGCGGCTAAGGCTGGTGCGGCTTTTATTTCGCCTTTTGTCGGCAGGTTGGATGATGTCAGCCATGTCGGGATGGACTTGGTTGAGCAAATTATCGATATATACGACAACTACGATTTCGAAACTGAGGTGCTGGTAGCTTCCATTCGCAACCCGCTTCATGTGGTTGAGGCGGCTATGATGGGCGCTGATGTTTCCACTATTCCCTATAAAGTTATCGAGCAGATGGCTAAGCATCCTCTAACCGATATCGGACTGAAAAAGTTCTTAGCCGATTGGGAGAAAGTGAAAAAAAATTAGATGATTCAGCGCTATACATTGCCGGAGATGGGGGCGCTCTGGACTGATGAAAACAGGTTCGCAACCTGGCTTAAGGTGGAAATCGCTGTTTGCGAGGCTTGGGCTAAGCTTGGCAAGATTCCAAAATCGGCGGTTGTTGATATTAAGAAGAAAGCCAATTTTAATATCGAGAGAATCTTCGAAATCGAAGAAGAAACCCATCATGATGTAATAGCCTTTTTAACCAGCGTGGCTGAATTTGTCGGACCTAATTCCAAATATATCCATTACGGTTTGACATCATCTGATATATTGGATATTTCCCTGTCGATTACAATCCAGAAAGCGGCTTTGCTTATCAGGAAAAGGCTGGTTAAGATTACCTCTTTACTTAAGAAGATGGCTAAACGTCATACCAATACAATCTGTATAGGCAGAACTCATGGCGTGCATGCCGAGCCGATGACATTTGGTCTGAAGATGGCGTTATGGTATTCCGAACTGGCAAGAGGAATCGAACGGTTCGATTTTGCTGTTAAGGAAATGGCTGTCGGCAAAGTATCCGGCGCGGTTGGCAATTTTGCTCATGTTGACCCTCGAATAGAACAATATGTCTGCCGCAAGTTCAAACTTAAACCGGCTAAAGTTTCCACGCAGGTTATCCAGAGAGACCGTCATGCCGACTTATTGAATGCTATAGCGGTAATAGGCGGGTCGCTGGAGAAATTCGCAATTGAGATAAGAGGGCTTCAGCGAACCGAGATTGGCGAACTTGAGGAAGGATTTGCCAAAAAGCAGAAAGGTTCCTCGGCGATGCCGCATAAGAAAAACCCGATTACCTGCGAGAGAATCACCGGACTGGCGCGTATTTTCAGAGCCAATGCTATAGCCGGCATGGAAAACCAAGCGCTATGGCATGAACGCGACATCTCTCATTCATCGGTTGAACGCATTATTATCCCTGATTCCTGCATCCTTATGGATTATGCGCTGTTCAAATTTGAGGGTATTCTTAAGGGTTTGGTTATCAACAAAAAGCGGATGAAGGAAAATGTTTATTCGGGCGGCGGTTTAGTATTTTCTCAGAGGGTTTTGCTGGCGCTTATCTCGAAGATGCCAAGCAGGGAAGAGGCATACAAAACAGTCCAGACCTTGGCGATGAAAGCCCGCAATACAGGCGGAAGCTTTTACGACCTTGTTAGCGGCTCATCGGAAATAGGCGGATTTTTATCCGAGAAGGAGATTGAAGATTGTTTCGATGTTGGTTATTTTACTAAAAAATCGGATTACATAATTAGAAGGGCGGTGAGATAATGGCGCGTGAGGGATTTATATTCTTTTTACCATTTGTGGTTATAGCCGTGATATTTTTCTATCTATTTAATAGATATACTAACATGGCTTTCATTTACTTGGGTGTTATATCATTTGTTCTTGCCTGCGCATTCATATTGTTTTTCCGCGACCCGGTCAGGAAAATACCAGCAGGCGACGATTTGATTGTTTCGCCCGCTGATGGCAAAATATTGAATATCGTTGATACAGGCGACCAAACTGTGATTACAATATTTTTATCGATTTTGGATGTTCATATTAACAGGATTCCCGTTAATGGCAAGGTTGTAAGGCTAAAATACAAACCGGGGAAATTCTTAGCCGCTTTTAGAGAAGCCGCTTCCGATGTTAATGAGCGTTTTGAAATAGAAATATCTACCGATAAGGGTAATGTAACAGTTCACCAGATTGCCGGTGTTTTGGCAAGGCGCGTTGTTTGCCGTCTTAAGGATAATCAAACCGTTGTCAAGGGCGACAGGTTTGGCATGATACGATTTGGCAGCAGGGTGGATTTGTTTATTCCCGGCTCATCGCGAGTTGATGTTAAAAAAGGGGATAAGGTTAAAGGCGGCGAAACTATAATGGGGAAATTGCTTTGAATGGTTATCGTCAAATATTTCCGGGGTTATTTACGATGGGCAATCTGTTTTGCGGGTATGCCTCGATATTAGCCAGCATGCGCGGCGAGAATTTAACCGAAGCCGCTTGGCTGATTATTTTTGCCGCATTTTTCGATTTTCTCGATGGCTTAGTTGCCCGCTTATCGAAAGGCGCCTCGCGTTTTGGTGTAGAGCTTGATTCCTTAGCCGATATTGTTTCGTTTGCGGTTGCTCCGGCAGTCCTGCTTTATTCATTCAAGATGATAGAATTCGGTAATTGGGGCTGGTTTATAGGCTTCTCTTTCATCATGGCGGGCGCTTATCGTTTGGCAAGATATAATCTTGATGCAAAGATTGAAACCAAAGGCAATTTCCTTGGCTTACCGGTGCCGATTGCAGCGATTGCTATCGCCTCATTTGTGATATTTTGCGACCATCTGTGGGGCGAAATAAGACTTGACCGATTCCTGTTAATTATGATAATACTGTTTTCAGCGCTGATGGTATCGACTATTGAATATGAAACAATGCCCCGGTTCGATTTTTCAATCAAAAAGAACCGGATTAAGATGATTATATTGGTAAGCGCTGGGATGCTTTTGATGATTAAAACGCGGCTTTTGATGTTTCCGTTTGTTGCCGGCTACATAATATGGGGAATTGTAAAATTGCTTGCCAGCTTAATAGAAAAAGGCGTTCATAATGATGATGATAATCAGTCTGAAAAATCATTGAAAAAGAATAAAAGCGCAGAGGAGTAGATGAGTAAATATACGGCAAAAGTTGAAGTCAAATTTAAAAGCGGAGTTTTAGACCCTCAGGGGGAAACTATTAAAAATGCGCTGTACAACCTTGATTACAACATGGTTGAATCTGTTAAAACCGGCAAAGTGTTTTGGATAGATTTGGAATCGGATTCAACCTCGAAAGCTTTGAAAACAGTAAATGAATTAACCGATAAGCTTTTGGCGAATCCGATAATCGAGAAATTTGAGGTGGAGATAGAGAAATGAAATTCGGCGTGGTTATATTCCCGGGTTCCAATTGCGATTATGATTCGTATCAGGCGGTTAAATCAACCGGCATCGGCGAGGTGCAATATCTTTGGCATGCCGATAAATCGCTTGATGGTGTTGATGTGGTGATCCTTCCCGGCGGCTTTTCATACGGCGATTACCTTCGTTCGGGAGCTATTGCGCGCTTTTCGCCGATTATGAAATCGGTAATCGATTTCGCCAATAATGGCGGCGCAGTAATAGGTATTTGCAACGGTTTCCAAGTGCTTTTGGAGGCGGGATTACTTCCTGGGGCTATGCGTAAAAATTTGGGAATGAGGTTTGTCTGTCAGGATGTTTACCTGAATGTTGCCAACCGCGATACGAGATTTACTAAAAACTGCCCGGACGAGAAGCTTCTCAAAATCCCCATCGCTCATGCTGAGGGGAATTATTTTGCCGATGAAGATACTATAAATGAACTTAATGAAACTAATCGCATTTTATTCAGGTATTGTAATAAGGATGGCGAAATTACCGAAGAGGCCAATCCTAATGGGGCTCAGCAAAATATCGCCGGAATTATCAATAAGGAGGGCAATGTGCTGGGCATGATGCCTCATCCGGAAAGAGCTTGTGATATGCTATTAGGTTCGCAGGATGGACGGTTTATTTTCGAATCAGTTGCAGGAGAGCAGGATAAATGAAAAAGAGGGAAGTGGTGTTTTTGACTGTCGCCTTAGTGTTAGGCGCTGTTATTGGCGGACTGTTAGGCGAACTAATCGGCTCTTTTCTGCCGGATGGAGCGGTTAAAACGCTGTTTATTGAATCGATTGAGATAGGCTTCAAGACGTTTACTGTGGAACTTTATGCTCTCAGTTTTACGCTTGGATTAATGGTAAAAATAAATTTTGTTTCTGTCTTGATGATTATTTTTGTTATTGTATATTTCAGATGGTGGTATATTTAGAGAAGCGTTGTTGTCAGAAGTAACTTTTGACAACACAATAAAAAAGGCGGTTGTCAGAAGTAACTTTTGACCGTACGTAAGATATGAGAGGTGAATATGTTTGATTATATACTGATTGGCACGCCTGGCCCGACAGAACTGATTGTTATTCTATTGTTGGTTCTGGTATTATTCGGCGCCAAACGAATCCCGGAAATCGCTCAGGGATTAGGCAAAGGAATCCGCGAGTTTAAAAAGTCGATGAGCGACATTCAGGGCGAAATAGAATCCCCCGAAAAGGAGAAGAAGGCAGACCAACCATCAGAGAAAAAAGAAGACGACAAAAATGGCTGAGAATAATCAACGCCCGATTTTTACTGAAAACGCTATTCAAGCTATAGCCAAAGTTCTCAACAACGCCGAAGTCTCAAGCCTTCAGGACCACTGGCGAATCAAGGTGGTTAATCCGCAGGAGCATCGGCACCTGTCGATAGATATTTATCCCCGGGCGAGTCTATCAAAGAAAAAGAAGGGCGCTTTGGTTTCAGTTTATGCCCTTAACAGCCATTTACAGCTTCATGAGTGCCGCGGTTTTATTATCTCTGATGAACTTGGCGAGGTTACTTTTATAAGCCATGCCGATAGCACACTCAGCGGTTTGGTTATCGAAAGGGAAGCTGCCTGTTCGCTCTATGCCAATGCCGACAAAGACCTGCTCTCGGATGATTTCACTCAACTCGGTGTCGAGGTGATGCTATCCGGCGTCGCTCTATCGTTAGCCGAGGAAATAATTGATAATAAATAATTAATAATTTTGTGGCTGGTGTGCATCACCGTGCGCCAGTTTTTATGATATGCTGTCAGGTGCGGGGACATGACAGCGCTTGAAAATCATTTAAAGCTATTAATTAATATCACTGAATAGTCAGGAGTCGGAGACTCCTGACCTACTTCCTAAATATATAGTGAGTGCAAGGTAATTTTAAATATCAAATCTCACTCAGTTATCGCAGGTTGGGTTCTCCACCCCAGGCGGATGAGTGGAGCGAACGAGCGGACGAAGTCCTTTATTCAACCCGACACCTCTCACAACAATATAATATTTTTTCCTTTAGTAAAATCCCTATCATAATCGAAATGTCGGGTTTCTCCCGTTGGTCGGAACCCGACCTGCTCTACTATAACAGATTGTGTGATAACGGAAAACAAAAGAAACTCGCACTGACAGCATGTATGAAAAAACTCCTCTTGATAATACGGAGCATGCTAATTAACAAAACAACCTTTAATCCTGAAATAAATAGCTTGACTTGAAAGACGGTATCTACAAAGCTGGTGTACGTCCTCGTGTAGCTTATGCTATTTATGAATATTCCATGATTTCTGAGGCAACGTTGCTATTATTGCATTTTCGAGTCCGTTGATCATATCGATTTCCAAACCGCTACTATACTGCCTATTTTCGGATGGTTTCCATGCCAGAATCTTTACCTTTTTATTCTCTCTAAGAGCTTGTTTAATCAATTCCGCAATCCGTTCATTAGTCCCAGCGCCTATCATTCCTTGGTATCGTCCCATGCGGTCCTTCAAAGTAGTTGTTGAACTTTGACACGCACCGACATACATGACTTCATCATTAACCAAAAAAGCATAAATAACTCTATCATCTTTGCTTTTATTTAGACTAAAACGTACGCCACTGCTCAAGTTTTCATCTAATAAACATTCACCAACTTCATTAAATTCAAGTCCTGATATTTCCATAAAACCTCCTGAAAATGGTAGTTATTTTGTGGCTGGTGTACGTCCCCGTGCACCAGCTATTTTATCGCCGCGGTGAGTCGAACCGAGGCTGAAAGCCTCGGCTATTATATATCCTAATATATTATATACTTCAAGATGGTTCATCTCAGGTGAGCCGTATGACTGTAGGGATGCGGTTGCTCTTGGCAACTACCGTTTCGATTTCTTACTCGATGTGTCCTTCTCGCTGTTTTTCTTTTCGATTTTTTTAACCTTCACCGGCATTTTCTGCTCAATTTTTGGTTTGGGCTTGGGTGGCGCAACCTTCTTGACAGCCGGCGCTTTGCGTTTCTGATAATCATCGTTAATTCCATCGCCGTCTTTGTCGATAAACTTATCTTTCACAGGTAAGGCTGCAGCTTTCGATTTCAGTTTTACAGCCGGCGTTTTCTTATCAATCTTCTTTTCGATTTTGGTCGAATCTTTTTTGCTTTTCTTAGACACTTTCTGAATAGCAAAAGCCTCCGCACCGCTCATAGCTATGAACAGCGCCAACGTCAATATAATTACTTTTTTCATTTCCTGCCTCTTTCCTTAGAATATTTCGACCCGGATTTGGAGCTTCCGCTTTTTAATTTGTCGCTGGTTTTAGAACGTACAGGTTCGGCTTTTTTAGACTCGTTTTTCTTGATATTGTCTGACTTTTTATTATCTGTTTTTTTTACTGAAGTTTGTCCCGAATTCGGTTTTTTCTGCTTCTGCTTTTTATTTATAATAATATCTTTATCGTCAGAATTCAAGGATTTACTGCTTTTTTCCCGTTTAATCTGATATTCTCTATCTTTTTGGGGATAATTGTGAATATTATCCTTTTTGTTTTTTTCTTTAAATATTAATCCGCTATTTTGCTTATTAATCTTTTCCGTGTAGGTTCCATCATTAAAAATCCTATCCGAATACTTTTTCTGCACTCTTGATGGCGGAGTATGAAGCGGCCTGGTATGTTTAACTCGATATTTTTCCGCTTCCCTGACAAAACCGGGATCGTTGCGGTGCTTCTCCTGTTTAAATCTCCAATTTTTCATATTCGAGCGGCCATAATCGAAATCCCGGAATTTTCGTTTAATCTTGGCATCGACATAATATCGCTGACCTCTTGTTACATAAACATAATCCTGCCAGCAGGGATAGCCATGATAATAAATCCATACCCAGTGACGGCCAATATATATTTCCGGTATAAGAATTGGCGCGATGCCGAAATAACAGCCGTCAATCCAGATCTCGGCGCCCGGGTAATCACAGCCAATCCAGATACTGCCAATATAATACGGGTCATAACGCCAGTAGCGGTACCAACTGTGATGCCGGTAGCGGTTATCGATAAAAAACATCGTCGAGGCGGAAATATAAGACCCATTCCTAACAATTCTATTATTTAGGTCGTTTACGAAAACCGCCATCTCGCCGCGCATCGTATGAACGAAATCATCATAGTAGCTGTCCCAGTTGCCATACTCAAAATATTCATAACGCATGAATTCGGGAGGGTCAATCCGGTAGGGGCTGGCAACGGCGTAAATATATTCCTTGCCCTTAGGTCCGGTTACCTCAAGCCGGTAATCATCATAAGCATCGGGGATACGGTAAACCTCTTCGCCGCGAATAAAACAATCGCTGTTGTAATCGGATGGGAAAAGAAGGCTGACATTGCCGGCTGGATCGATATCATAAATCACCGCATAGCAATCCTCCGAAGCGCGAAAATAAACAGCCACATCTTCGCCGAAATAATATGTCGCTCCATCGCTTTTATTAACCCAGACATCAATCTCAAGGTTGTCAACCCTGCTGATGCCGTGTTTCTGGTCGGCGGAGGCGGCAACTGTCATAATTGCGGCCAGCGCTATTACCATTAAATTTCTCAAATGCTTTTTCATATCAACCACCTTGTTTAATATTATTGTAGGTCGGGTTCTCCGCCTAAGGCGGACCGTAGCGGGGAGAAACCCGACGCCGTTTGCTTTATTATGGTTTGAGGCATGCGAGGGCGTATGCAATACGCCCCTACGCGGAATAGCATGCGAGGGCGTATGCAATACGCCCCTACGCGGAATAATAGCATGCGAGGGCGTATGCAATACGGCCCCTACGCGGAACAGTAATTGTGGCTGGTGTACGTCCTCGTGCACCAGCAATAAGTTATTGTAAGTCGGGTTCCGACCCAACGCAGTAGGGGAGAAACCCGATACAACCACTTCATTTAACCCGATGCCGCTTGATTTGTTTTCATCTTTCATCATCGCTGCCTTTTTCTACAGCTGGTATCCGCCATTGACGGACACCAACCATATTACCCTATAAGAAATTATGCCCCTTAATTTACATCCAAGTCATTGCCGGCATGTTTCTGCATATCCGGCCTGATTTTCAATTCTCTATTGTCTTCATCAATTTGATAAGCCCAGTAAAACTCCATCGCGTCAGGATTATTATCAAAATCGGTTATCCATATTCGGGCGTAATGCCACTCATCGAAATGCCATAGCTTCAGCATGTACATATGCCCATCAATAGCCTCGACACTGTTAAAATCCGACCAGCCATCATCGGGAGCATAGCTTACATCATCGAAACCATCGGCATAGCCGAAATCCTGGATGTAATAATCATCATGACGGACATATATATAGAACGAGTTGTTATAATAGCTAAGGTAAATATCGCAATTGGTATAATCATCATACGGAACTCTTTCGCCCGCATAAAGATCGAAACCGGTATAATCGTAATAACTGTTTTCGTCATAAGCGTATATAACAGCATTAGCCCCTTCCGGGCGAGGTGTATCATAGGTATAATCAGACAACTCTGATTCCTGGCCATCCTCGTCAATAGCGGTTACCGCATAGTAATATGTTTCACCATTATCAACAGCGTTATCAATCCAACTGGTATAGTTTGATGATACCTCATTCTGAAAATAAAAGGTATTGTCCGGGCCGTTTGTATTGCGGTAAATAGCATATGTTTTGATATCCAGTTCGCCAACCGCATACCAGGCAAGATAAATCGCCTCATCGGCGGTAATTGATGTTAAACCTGTCGGCGCGGCGGGTACGGGATCGACATAAGAAGTGTTTTCCTCACAGCCAACTATAATCATGGCTACTAATACTATCATAATGCCCATAAGCTTTTTCACTGAAACCTCCTGTTGTTATCGTCTGATAATTAATTAATCAATAATCATGCCAAAATCGCTAATTCTGTAACATGCAGTCTTTCAGGGAGATATGGTTTTACGTAAAAATGTCGGTTGCTGTTATGCACAATATTTGTTCGTTTGGCAACTATAGTTGTGCATGGCTATTATTCACATTGCAGGGAAATCCGAGCCGCCTAAACATTTGATTCGGGGTTGTGTCAGTTTGCAGTCCGCCTAAGGCGGATGAACTGACACATATAGCGAAGACAGGAACCACTGCCTGATTCCGGTAATATAAAAGTATCAATGTTGATAGGGAAATATTCCTGACAACGCTTGAATTAATCACTCCCTGATAATTTTTTAAATTTTGTAAAAACAAAATAATATCAACTTTGTTAATTGTGGTTAGGTTATTCTATATAATTGTGATTCATAGTCTTAAATGGAATTATTAATGTTAAGCAATTGGCTTGCCAAACCGATAAAATATTTTAAATGTTTTAAAAAAAGTTCTTGACACTCCGATAAGGAGTTTTATATTGCAAGTCTGTCATTTAGAGGATGTTCTATTTCTCTATGTGATTAGGTGTGCCCATGTAGCTCAGTTGGTAGAGCACGTCCTTGGTAAGGACGAGGTCACCGGTTCAATCCCGGTCGTGGGCTATTAAACAGAATATGGTTTGCCGAGTGTAGAAATTATTATTGCAGTTCGGTGATTAAATAATGAATTTATGTGGCAGGAGAAGGATGACTGATGGCCAAGGAGAAATTTGAGCGAACGAAACCGCATGTGAATGTAGGTACGATAGGTCATGTTGATCATGGCAAGACTACATTAACGGCGGCGATGACGATGATATTGGGTCGCAAGGGTCAGGCGGCGGTTCGCGATTTTGATTCGATTGACAATGCTCCGGAGGAGCGTGAGCGCGGCATAACGATAGCGACGGCGCATGTTGAGTATGAGACCGATAGGCGTCATTATGCTCATGTTGATTGTCCTGGTCACGCCGATTATGTTAAGAACATGATAACGGGTGCGGCCCAGATGGATGGCGCGATATTGGTAGTTAGCGCGGCGGATGGTCCGATGCCTCAGACGCGCGAGCATATATTATTGGCACGTCAGGTAGGAGTTCCTTACATAGTTGTATTCATGAACAAGATAGACCAGGTAGATGATCCTGAGTTATTAGACTTGGTGGAGCTTGAGGTACGGGATTTATTGAGTCAGTATCAATTTCCGGGTGATGACATTCCGATAATTCGTGGTTCGGCATTAGAGGCTATGAATCGCGGCGCTGATGAGAGCGTACCTTATGATGATCCTGCTTTTAAGTGTGTGCATGAGTTGATGGATGCGGTAGACAGCTATATACCGGAGCCGAAGCGTGATATTGACAAGCCGTTTTTATTGCCGATAGAGGATGTATTTTCGATAACGGGTCGAGGTACGGTAGGAACGGGTCGAGTTGAGCGCGGCAAGATAAAGACCGGTGATCCTGTTGAGCGTGTTGGTGTTAGGGAGACTCGCAAGACGGTAGTAACGGGTGTTGAGATGTTTCGGAAGATATTGGATTATGCTCAGGCGGGCGATAATGTAGGTTTGTTATTGCGCGGAGTAGATAAGAATGATCTTGAGCGCGGCATGGTTTTGGCGGCGCCTGGCAGTATTAAGCCGCACAAGAAGTTTAAGGGAGAGGTATACATTTTGACGAAGGAAGAGGGTGGTCGTCACACGCCGTTTTTCAATGGTTATCGTCCGCAGTTTTATTTTCGGACGACGGATGTAACAGGTACGGTGAAGCTTCCGGAAGGTGTTGAGATGGTAATGCCTGGTGATAATGTAACAGTAGAAGGCGAGTTAATAACGCCGATAGCGATGGAGAAAGAGCTTCGTTTTGCTATCCGTGAAGGCGGCCGCACCGTAGGCGCCGGCGTTATTAGCGAAATAATAGAGTAAAGAGGTATTCAATGGCTAAAGATAGAAAGCGGCCGATTGTTATACTTGAATGTGTTGAGTGTAAAAATAGAAATTATAATACAACTAAAAATAAAAGGAAGCATCCGGAACGAATAGAACATAAAAAGTATTGCCCGACATGCAATAAGCATGTTATGCATAAGGAAACAAGATAATACTTTTAGGACAGTAGCTCTAATGGTAGAGCGCCGGTCTCCAAAACCGGATGCTGGGGGTTCGAGTCCCTCCTGTCCTGAATGGAGTTTTTATGATAAAAAAGACAGTTAAATTTGTTACTGAAGTTAGACAAGAACTGACAAAAGTCGCGTGGCCAGCGAAAATAGAATTGCGTGATTCTACGATTGTGGTGATTATTTTTTCGCTGATTTTATCAATATTCATCGGAATAGTTGATACGGGTTTGACAAAAGCCACAACCCTTATTTTCAGGTAGGAATATTATGGCTAAAAGGTGGTACGTAGCTCATACATATTCAGGCCATGAATATAAAGCAAAAAAATATCTTGAAAGCGCTATCGAGGGGAATAACCTTGACGAAGCTTTTGGCGATATACTTGTTCCTACTGAAGAAATAGTGGAAATGAAGCAGGGCAAACGCTCAACTTCAGTAAAAAAATTCTTGCCCAGCTATATTTTAGTTGAAATGGAGCTGAGCAAGGATGCTCAAAATCTCGTTACCTCAACGCCCGGAATAACCAACTTCGTTGGCGCATCCGGCAAACCCGTACCGCTTCGTAAAAATGAGGTAACCAGAATCATGCAGCAAATTGACCGCTCGAAGAACCGTGATGTTCTTGATATACCTTATAAAATAGGCGAGGCGGTCAAGGTTGTCGATGGACCGTTTTCAGACTTTGCTGGAACTGTTAGCGAGGTCAATCCCGAACGCAGAAAATTAAAAGTTATGGTTTCAATTTTCGGAAGGCCAACTCCGGTCGAACTGGATTATCTTCAGGTGAAATCTCTTTAAAGCTGATAAGGAGCTGTTGTGGCTAAAAAAATAATAGGTACAGTCAAACTTCAAATACCGGCGGGCAATGCCACTCCGGCGCCGCCAGTAGGTCCTGCTTTGGGTCAGGCAGGCATAAACATTATGGAATTTTGCAAAGCCTTCAATTCCCGAACTAAATCTCAAGCCGGCTTGATTATTCCAGCTGTTATTACTGTTTATGCTGATAAGTCGTTTACGTTTATTACTAAAACGCCGCCGGCAGCAGTTTTACTGAAAAAAGCCGCCAAACTTGAAAAAGGCTCGGGAGAGCCTAACAAAAATAAGGTTGGCGTTGTCAAAAAATCCCAAGTCAGGGAAATTGCAGAACTTAAGATGACAGATTTAAATGCCGGTTCTGTTGAAATGGCTGAGAGAATGATTGAGGGTACCGCCCGTAGTATGGGCATCGAAGTTCGGTGATAATCAGGTATTGAAAAGCTGAAATAATTTAAAAGGTAAAATTACTTTTAATGGTTTGATAGTTGGAACAAAGAATAATTATTTCTTAGGATAAATAAGGTCGTTAAGGGGAGACCAAAGGAGTTTAGTTGAAAAGAGGAAAAAAATACAAAGAAGCCGCGGAAAAAGTGGAAAAAACCAAAGCTTATACCCTGGCTGAGGCTTTTGAAGTTATTCGTAAAACCGCGACTGCCAAGTTTGATGAGACTATTGAGGTCTCATGCCGTCTGGGGGTTGACCCCAGAAAAGCCGACCAGATGATTAGGGGAACCGTATTGCTTCCCCATGGCACCGGCAAAAAAGTGCGAGTGCTGGTATTGACGAAAGGTGAAAAAGCCTCCGAAGCTGAGGCAGCCGGAGCGGATATGGTCGGCGCTGATGATTATATCGAAAAAATTAAAGGTGGCTGGGCTGATGTTGATGCTATTGTAGCGACACCGGATATGATGGGAAGCATCGGACGCCTTGGCAAGCTTTTGGGACCTAAGGGGCTTATGCCAAACCCCAAAGCCGGTACGGTAACTAATAATATTGCCAAAGCGGTTAAAGACTTGAAAGCCGGTAAAATCGAATACCGGGTTGATAAAACCAGCAACATCCATTGCGGTGTCGGAAAACTGTCATTTAACGATGAACAATTAATCGATAATGCTAAAGTGTTTTTCGGAGCGATTGTTAGAGCCAAGCCAGTATCTGCTAAGGGAACATATATGAAAAATGCTTCTATATGTTCGACGATGGGACCTGGAATAAAATTGGACACATCAGAAATTTTAACTTTTGCCAGGTAAGGTTTATATGCCGACTAAAGAAAAAGAAAATAAGATTAAACTTATTAAAGATAAAATCGCCGATTCTAACTGTATTATTGTAACGGATCACACCGGCGTAAATGTTAATGACATTACAATCTTAAGGCGAGAACTGAAAAAAACCAATGCCGAATTACGAGTCGCTAAGAATACTCTAATGTCTTTAGCAGTTAAAGAAACGGAACTGGAAAAACTGACTGATATTTTTGTCGGACCATCCTCATTGGTATTTGGCTTTGATGATCCGTCGGTTCCAGCCCGGATAATCTATGATTTTGGAAAGAAAACCGATAAGCCTAAAGTGAAAGCATTCGTTCTTGAAAATCGACTTTTGAGTGTAGAGGATTATAAAAAAATCGCTCAATTGCCGCCCAAAGAACAGGTTTTGGCTATGGTTGTTGGCGCTGTACAGGGGCCAATCACCGGATTTGTAATGACACTTGATGGTGTTATCAGGAATTTTATCGGTTTAGTGGATGCGTTAGCTGAAAAGAAAAGTTGAAAGTTTATGGCAAAATGACAACGCTTCTGATTGCTTGAATTGACCGTCAAATATTAGCAATCTGTCAAAGTAGCTGTAAGCTTTAAATAATGACGGAGCAGGAAAGTACAAAAGAAAATAGTTAAAAGTAGAGGTTTGAAATGGGTAATAAAATTGAAGAAGCTTTCGATATTATTAAAGAGATGACAGTAATAGAATTGTCTGATTTATCAAAAAAAATGCAGGATGAATTCGGTGTTTCTGCCGCTATCGCTGCCGCTCCTGCCGCTGCCGCTCCGGCTGCTGCCGAAGAGGAAGAACAAACAGAATTTAATGTTGTTTTGGAATCTATTGGCGACAAGAAAATTCAGGTTATAAAAGCCGTGCGCGAACTCACCAGTCTTGGCTTGAAAGAAGCTAAAGAAGTGGTCGATAAAGCTCCAGGCAATGTCAAAGAAGGCGTTAGTAAAGAAGAAGCGGAAGCAGCCAAGACTAAACTTGAGGAAGCCGGCGCTTCTGTTCAGATAAAATAAGTGATTTGATTAGATAACATTAATATTTATCATTTAATTGATATGGGAGGGACTTCGTGAGTTTAAAGAATGGAAACGGACGAGTCTCTTTTTCCAGGCTTGAGACTATTTTAAAGCCGCCGCACCTTTTAGCGGTTCAGACAGATTCATTTGAAAGCTTTATGCAGGCTAAGGTTGATCCTGATGAAAGGAAAAACCAGGGTTTGCAGGCAGTCTTTCAGTCTATGTTCCCTATTACGGATGTCCATGAGATTTATTCTTTGGAATTCGTGAGGTATACTATTGAGGAGCCGAGGTATTCAATGGTCGAATGCCAGGAACGCAATATGTCTTTTGGGTCAGCTCTTAAAGCTACCCTGCGTTTAGTCGTTAGGGAAGGCGAGGGCGAGGATGCCAAGGTAAAGGATATTATCGAACAGGATGTGTTCTTAGGTGAACTTCCCCAAATGACCGAAAAGGGAACCTTTATTATTAATGGCGCCGAAAGAGTTGTGGTTAGTCAGCTCCATCGTTCTCCCGGTGTTTTCTTTGATGAGACTATTCATCCTAACGGCAAAAAACTTTTTTCCGCCAGAATTATTCCATACCGCGGTTCATGGGTGGAATTTTCTCTTGATATTAATGATATAATGTTTGTCCATATTGATTCGCGCCGCAAACTATCCGCTACCACGCTTTTGAGGGCTATAGGCATTTCGACGGATGAAGACCTACTCAATACTTTTTGCAAAGTTAAAACGGAATCGTTTTCCTCGAAGAAGGCTCCAAAACTGGTAGATAGGTTTACAGCCGCTCCGATTGTCGACCCGAACACCGGCGAGATCATTATAGAAGCCGGCGAACTACTTGCTGAAGCTGATATTGAAAAACTTGTAGAATTGCAAATCTCAAAAATAAAATTGATTGATATTAACCTGGCTCACGAAACTCCGGTAATCATTAATTCTATTGCGAAGGATAAAAAGGAAAATATCCGCGACGAAGAGGGTGCTCTTCAGCGTCTGTATTCTTTGATTCGTCCGGGTGACGCTCCTACTATGGAATTGGCCAAATCCCTTCTTGAAAGGATGTTTTTTAATCCCAAGCGGTATGATCTTGGCGAAGTAGGCCGTTATATGATAAATCAGCGGCTTAACCTCGATATCCCTGTTGAGCAAACTGTTCTGGATAAAACTGATTTTATTTCCATAGTTAAATATCTTATCGACCTTCGAAATAATATTGGTGATGTTGACGATATTGACCATCTTGGCAATAGACGTTCGAGGTCGGTGGGCGAGCTTCTCGGCAATCAGTTCTCAATTGGATTGTCGCGCATGGCTAGAACAATCAAGGAAAGAATGAGCCTAAGAAGCGATGAGACTCCTACGCCTCACGAATTGGTTAACGCGCGAACCGTGTCATCGGTGATAGATACTTTTTTCGGTTCGTCCCAGCTTTCCCAGTTTATGGATCAAACTAATCCTTTAGCGGAACTTACGCATAAGAGAAGATTGTCGGCTTTGGGACCAGGCGGACTAACAAGAGAGAGAGCCGGTTTTAAAGTTAGGGATGTTCATCATACACATTATGGAAGAATGTGCCCAATCGAAACCCCAGAGGGTCCTAATATCGGATTGATTAATTCTATGGCAACATACGCTCGAATCAATAAATATGGTTTTCTCGAAACGCCATACCGCAAAGTTATTAAAGGTAAAGCAACTAATAAAATCGAATATCTTACTGCCGATGTTGAGGACCGATTTATTGTTGCTCAAGCTAACGAACCAATTATGGAAAACGGAGAATTCACTAACAAGATAATCACCGCAAGAAAAAAAGGCGACCTTGTTTCCGTTACACCTAAAGAGATTGCTTATATGGATGTTGCTCCTATGCAGCTTGTTTCAATAGCAGCGTCATTAATACCGTTTCTTGAGCATGATGATGCTAACCGGGCTTTGATGGGGTCGAATATGCAGCGCCAGGGAGTCCCGCTTTTAGAAACTGAATCGCCTATTATCGGAACCGGTATTGAGGGAGTTGCCGCTATCGATTCGCATGCGGCTATTACCGCAAAAAGAAGCGGAATGGTCGAATACGCCTCAGCTGAGCAAATTATTATTAAACCTAATGTCAAAGATATGAATAAATCTTTAGACATTATGGATTTTGATACATATAAATTGCTGAAATTTGCCCGCTCCAATCAGGATACCTGCATTAGTTATAAACCGATAGTCAAGGCAGGCATGGAGGTTAAGGCTGGCCAGCCAATCGCTGATGGCCCGGCTACTTCAAATGGCGAATTGGCGTTGGGCAAGAACGTATTAGTAGCTTTTATGCCTTGGCGCGGTTATAATTTTGAGGATGCTATTATTGTTTCGGAAAGATTAATTATCGATGATGTCTTTACTTCTATTCATATCGAAACTTTTGAAATTCAGGTGCGGGACACTAAAAGGGGCACTGAGGAAATAACTCGTGAAATACCTAATGTTTCCGAGGAAGCGTTGGTAAATCTCGATGAAACAGGCATTGCCAGAATAGGTGCCGAAGTAGAAGCCGGCGATATCTTAGTCGGCAAGGTAACGCCTAAAGGCGAAACAGAACTTTCTCCCGAAGAGAGATTATTGCGGGCAATTTTTGGCGAAAAAGCCGGTGATGTCAGGGATGCTTCCCTGAAAGCCCCTCCGGGGATGAATGGAATTGTTATTGACAGCAAACTTTTTTCTCGAAAAAGCCGTTCGTCCGATGAAGCTAAGAAACAGGAACGAAAAGAAATATCGAGAATAAAGAAAGATTTTGCCAAACAGATAGACTATATCGTTCAATTGCGAAATACGCGGATGGGCGAATTTCTTGCCAACCAAACCTCGCGAGTAGTCAAAGACGAAAATGGTGAAATAATAGTTAAACCCGGCTCAAAAATCCATAAGGATACATTCATTAGTTTCAAAAGCGCTGTTATAACTGCTGAAAATGGTTTCGTTGCTGATGAAAAATTAAACAAAGAAGCTATTAAATTATGCCGGCAAGCCAAAGATCTGATAGCCAAAAAGGAATCTCAACGAGAGATAGAAATAGAAAAAGTAGTTCGCGGCACTGAATTGCCTCCGGGAGTAGTACAGCTTGTCAAAGTGAAGATAGCGATTAAACGGCATCTCTCCGTTGGCGATAAAATGGCTGGCCGCCATGGAAATAAAGGCGTAATTGCCAAAATTGTGCCGATTGAAGATATGCCGTATTTACCTGACGGCACTCCTTTGGACATCCTCTTGAATCCATTGGGCGTGCCATCACGTATGAATGTTGGCCAGCTTCTTGAAACACATCTTGGCTGGGCTGCTAAAGAATTGGGACTGAAAATAGCTACGCCTGTTTTTGATGGTGCAACCGAAGCTCAAATCAAAGAATACTTGAAAAAAGCCGGACTTCCCGAAAACGGCAAATCTGTCGTCTATGATGGTTTTACCGGCGAACCGTTTGCCAATGAAATTACGATTGGCTGCATTTACATGATGAAGCTCTCACATTTGGTTGACGACAAGATACATGCCCGTTCCATCGGACCATACTCGTTAGTTACGCAGCAGCCTTTGGGCGGTAAAGCTCAATTTGGCGGGCAGCGGTTTGGTGAAATGGAGGTTTGGGCATTAGAGGCTTATGGCGCTTCCCATGTTTTGCAGGAAATGCTGACCGTAAAATCTGATGATGTTGCGGGCAGATCGCGCATATACGAAGCTATTGTGAAGGGTGAAAATCCTCCCGAACCGGGCGTGCCCGAATCGTTTAATGTTCTTGTCAAAGAGCTTCAGGCTCTTGGGCTGGATGTTGAATTGGTAGAGAAAGAATAACTTTCAAGTGGAAATATTAATGCCATTGCGTAGGAGACTTTAAGTGGTCGATCCTTTTGCCAAAAATCAGAGGAAGCCGTCGGACATTACAGCTATAAAAGTCCAACTGGCTTCACCGGATGTCATAAGAGAATGGTCTTATGGTGAAGTTACAAAACCTGAAACGATCAATTACAGGTCGTTTAAACCGGAACGAGAGGGCTTGTTTTGCGAAAGAATTTTCGGTCCGGTAAAAGACTGGGAATGTAATTGCGGGAAATACAAACGCATAAGATTCAGAGGTATTGTTTGCGACCGATGCGGCGTTGAGGTTACTCAATCTAAAGTGCGGCGCGAGAGGATGGGACACATTGAACTCGCCGTTCCTGTAACTCATATATGGTATACTCATTCGCTGCCAACCAGAGTTGGCTATCTCCTTCATATGCCCGTCAAAGCGTTGGAAAAGATAATTTATTACCAGTCGTATGTTGTTATTGACCCGGGCAACACTTCGCTGAAATATAAAGAAATAATTTCCGAGGAAGAATGTTTCGAGCTTGAAGATGAGGGCAAAAAATTTGACGCCAGAATGGGAGCTGAAGCTGTTCGGGAGCTTTTACGGAAATTGGATATCGAAGAACTGGCTGTTTCGCTTCGAGCGCAGGTTAAAGTTGAAACCTCCGTACAGCGGAAAAAAGATACGCTTAAAAGACTTAGAGTAATCGAAGCGTTCCGTCAATCCCAAAATAAGCCCGAATGGATGGTAATGGATGTTATTCCGGTTATTCCGCCAGACCTGCGTCCACTGGTTCCTCTTGAGGGAGGCAGGTTTGCCACCTCGGATTTAAATGATTTATATCGGCGGGTTATTAATCGTAATAATCGTCTTAAAAAACTTATCGAAATTAAAGCTCCTGAAGTTATTTTGAGAAACGAAAAGCGAATGCTTCAAGAAGCCGTCGATGCCCTGCTGGATAATGGACGCCGCAGCCGTTCTGTACGCGGCGATTCCAAACGTCCGCTAAAGTCATTGTCCGATTTATTGAAGGGCAAACAGGGCAGATTCCGTCAAAACCTGCTGGGTAAACGAGTCGATTACTCCGGCCGCTCGGTTATCGTGGTTGGCCCCGAATTAAAACTCCACCAGTGCGGGCTGCCAAAAAGCATGGCGCTTGAATTGTTTAAGCCCTTTATTATCCATAAACTCGAAGAAAAAGGGTATGTCCAAACCGTAAAATCAGCTAAACGATTGGTCGAACGGGAACGTCCCGAAGTCTGGGATATCTTGGAGGAAATAATCGAAGATCACCCGATTATGTTAAACCGCGCGCCAACACTTCACCTTCTCGGCATCCAGGCATTTTTCCCAGTACTTGTCGAGGGTAAGGCAATCAGGCTTCACCCGCTTGTTTGCGCCGCTTTCAATGCCGATTTTGACGGCGACCAAATGGCGGTTCATGTGCCTTTGTCATTCGAGGCTCAATTGGAAGCGCGGCTGTTGATGCTGTCGGTTAATAATCTGCTTCTGCCGTCATCCGGCAAACCGGTAGCGGTGCCGTCTCAGGATATCGTTTTAGGATGCTATTATCTTACTAAAGAACGGCATAATGTTAAGGGCGAAGGAAAGATATTCGCCTCCGCGAATAATGTTATTTATGCTCAGTCAATGAAAGAAATAGACTTGCATGCGATAATTAAAGTTCGGATAAACGATGATGATAAAGAACTGTTGGAGACAACGCCCGGTAGAGTAATCTTTAATGAAATTATTCCCGATGAATTAGGCTATTTTAACGAAGCGGCGACTAAGGGAAATTTGGGAGAATTGGTTTTCAAATGTTTTCACAAAGCGGGAATCGCTGTAACTGCGAAATTTTTAGATAAGCTTAAAAAGATTGGCTTCGAATACGCTACTCTGGGTGGAATTACAATCGGTATTGATGATTTAGTCATACCAAAAGAAAAAGAACTTCTGGTTAAAAATACCTATAAAGAAGTTGAAGAAATTACTAAAATGCATAAAAGCGGCGCTATTACACAGGGCGAACGCTATAATAAAGTAATTGACGCATGGACTAGAACAACATCCGCAGTAACCGAGGCGCTATTCGACAATCTTGCTATTCTCAATGAAGGTTTTAATCCTGTATATATGATGTCAAGGTCAGGCGCCAGAGGTTCGAAAGACCAGGTTCGCCAGTTAGCTGGTATGCGCGGATTGATGGCTAAGCCGCAGAAGAAAGTCATTGGTCAGATAGGCGAAATTATTGAAACCCCGATTATTGCTAATTTCCGCGATGGCTTAACGGTGCAGGAATACTTTATTTCAACTCATGGCGCTCGCAAGGGTTTGGCTGATACAGCCCTGAAAACCGCCGATGCCGGTTATCTTACGCGCCGGTTGGTTGATGTTGCCCAGGATGTTATTATCACAGAGGATGATTGCAATACTATATTAGGTCTTAATGTCTCAGCATTAAAAGAGGGCGAAGAGGTTATCGAGTCCCTTGCCGACCGCATCATTGGCCGAGTAACTCTTGAAGATGTTATTCATCCGATCACCAATGAGGTCTTAGTCGAATCCGGAGATATGATTACCGAAGAGACTGCCAAGGAAATTGAAGATGCGGGAGTCGAGTCGGTTTATATTCGATCGGTATTAACTTGCGAGGCTCGCCGGGGCGCTTGCGCTAAATGTTATGGGTCAAATATGGCCTCCGGCAATCTGGTTGAAATCGGCGAGTCTGTTGGGGTAGTCGCTGCTCAATCAATAGGCGAGCCCGGTACGCAGCTTACACTAAGAACATTCCATATTGGTGGTACTGCTGCTGTTATTGCCGAACAATCAAAAATCGAATCCCGCCATTCTGGCAAAGTTGTTATTAAGGATGTTCGATCAGTTCCCACAAGAGAAGAAGGCTGTCAAATTGTTTTGTCATCAAAAGGCGAAATACAAATCGTTGATGAAAAAAATCGAACTCGCCAAAAATTTTCTATCCCTTATGGCTCAACATTAAAAGTGATGGATGGTCAGGAAATAGAAAAGGGCACTATTATTTTTGAGTGGGATCCGCATACAAATTATATCCTTACCGATAAAAAAGGCATTGTTGAATTTGTAGATATTATCGAAAATGTTACATACAGGGAAGAACTCGATGAATCAACCGGCTTATCGGCGAGGATGATTATTGAACAAAAAGATAAATCGAAGCGGCCGCAAATAAGGATTCTCAATGAAAACGGTAATCGTATTGCCAATTACCCCGTTCCCACATTAGCCAACCTTGTAATAAAGGATGGTCAGGAAGTTATAGCTGGTGATTTGCTGGTTAAAATTCCTCGTGAAATCTATAAAACGAAAGATATTACCGGCGGTTTACCAAGAGTTGCCGAGTTATTCGAAGCGCGTCATCCTAAAGACCCCGCAGTTGTTACGGAAATCGATGGTACGATTGAATATGGGAAAATAATTAGAGGCAATCAGCAAATTATAGTTAGTGCCGAACATGAAGAAGTTAAAGAATACTTAGTGCCTCACGGTAAACATATGAGGGTTCATAACGCTGATAGGGTAGATTCCGGAGATAGATTATGTGAGGGTCCGATTGACCCGCATGATATATTGAAAATCAAAGGTCCTAACGATGTGCAGGAATACTTAGTCAACGAGATTCAGGAAGTTTATCGTCTTCAAGGCGTTAGAATAAATGATAAACACATTGAAGTTATTGTTCGACAGATGCTGCAGAAGGTTAGAGTTGAAGAAGTTGGCGATACCAATTTCCTTGAGGGTGATCAGGTTGATAAATTCCGATTCAATGATGAGAACCAGCGGGTTATTTCCGAGGGCGGCGAACCGGCGACATTTACACCCATATTAATGGGGATAACTAAAGCGGCTTTGTCGACCGAGAGTTTTATCTCGGCCGCCTCATTCCAGGAAACTACTCGTGTTCTCACTGAGGCTGCCATTAACGGCAAACAGGACAATCTCCTTGGTTTGAAAGAAAATGTTATTATTGGACATCTGATTCCTGCTGGCACAGGTCTGGAAGAGTATAATAAAATAGAAATTGAGGAAGAAGAGAAAGAAGAAGAAACGGAAAAGGAAACTGAATCAACAATTATCTAAAAAATGCTTGACAATAGCAAATTTAAGAGTATTTTAAAATTTTGTTTTTGAATAACGGAGGTTCGATTGCCGACAATAAGTCAGTTAATAAGAAAGCCAAGGAAGCGGATTCTCACGAAACCGACAACACCGGCTTTGAAAGGGTGCCCGCAAAAACGGGGCGTCTGTACCAGAGTGTATACATCCACTCCCAAGAAACCTAATTCGGCTTTGCGTAAAGTTGCTCGTGTAAGGCTGACTAATGGGATTGAAGTAACTGCCTATATTCCAGGCGAAGGTCACAACCTTCAGGAACATTCCATTGTTCTTATTCGCGGCGGCCGCGTAAAAGATTTGCCCGGAGTGCGCTATCATATTATAAGAGGCACTCTCGATACGGCCGGAGTAGAAGATCGTAAAAACAGCCGTTCAAAATACGGCGTTAAAAGACCGAAGAAGTAATAAACTGTTGAGGTAGTTGTGCCGAGAAAGTGCGCACCATTAAAAAGAGAAAGAATGCCTGATCCCCGCTATAACCTTCAATTGGTTTCGCAATTTGTTAATTGCTTAATGGAGCGGGGGAAAAAGCAGGTTGCCGAAAGAATATTTTATAATGCAATGGATATCATCCAGGAAAAATCCAATGAAGCACCTCTGGATGTATTCCATAAAGCATTAACTAACGTTAAACCATTATTAGAGGTAAAGTCCCGCCGAGTAGGTGGCGCCAATTACCAAGTGCCTATTGAAGTAAGACCTGACCGTAGAGTAGCTCTCGCCATCAGATGGTTGATTAATTACTCGAACAGCCGGCCTGAAAAAACAATGGCTGACAAGCTAGCTAATGAAATCCTCGCCGCTTCTCGTAATGAGGGCAGTTCTGTAAAGAAAAAAGAGGATACTCATAAAATGGCTGAAGCCAACAAGGCATTTGCTCATTTCCGTTGGTAGGTTGGGATAAAAGGTTGTATTTAGACGATTCTTTTTACATAGGAAATTAAAATATCGGTTCTAATCCGCTGCTGCGTGCTTAGCTCGATTGTTTATGTTTCCGCACATTGTAAAAACAGCAGTGGTTTTTTTATGTCAATGAATCTGGAAAAAACAAGAAATATCGGAATTATGGCTCATATTGATGCTGGCAAAACTACTACCACAGAGCGTGTGCTCTACTATACGGGTCTGACTCATCGGATAGGAGAAGTCGATGACGGTGCGGCTGTTATGGATTGGATGGACCTCGAAAAAGAACGCGGTATTACTATCACATCCGCGGCCACTACTGTTTATTGGAATGATTATCGCCTCAATATAATCGATACGCCCGGTCATGTTGATTTTACTGTTGAAGTGGAAAGATCGCTCAGAATCCTGGATGGAGCAATTGCTCTTTTCTGCTCCGTCGGTGGAGTCGAACCGCAATCCGAAACTGTCTGGCGTCAGGCGGATAAATACAGAGTTCCGCGCATTGCCTATGTTAATAAAATGGATCGTATCGGTGCCGATTTCTTTGGCGCTGTTGATATGATGAAAAAAAGATTAGGTGCCAATGCCGTTCCTATTCAGATACCTGTTGGCTCGGGAGATTTGTTTACCGGCATTATTGATGTTATAGAAATGAAGTCCAGGACTTTCGATGAGGAAACGCTTGGCGCAACTTATTACGATAGCGATGTTCCCGATTCCCTTATGCAGCAAGCCGAAAAAACCCGCGAAGAACTCTTGGAAATCCTCTCCGAATATGATGATACGCTGCTGGATAAGTTTGTTAACAATGAACCAATAATGATTCATGAAATAAAAAACGCCCTTCGGAAAGCCACGCTTAAATCAGAAATATTTCCGGTAATGTGCGGGTCATCTTTTAAAAATAAAGGCGTTCAGAAGATGCTTGATGCAGTAGTTGATTATCTGCCATCCCCTCTCGACCTGCCTCCTGTTATAGGACATATTCCGGATACGGAAAAAGAAATAACCAGAAAACCATCTGAAGATGAACCGTTTGCAGGCTTGGTATATAAAATAATTGTCGATCCATACGTCGGAAAACTCACCTATTTTAGGATTTATTCAGGCAAGATACAAGCAGGTTCTACCATATTTAACGCTACAACCGGCAAAACCGAAAGAGTTTCTCGGCTGCTTCTGATGCATTCTAATAAGAAAAATGATGTTCGCGAAGCGTGTGCTGGCGACATTGTTGCCGGTATCGGGTTTAAAAATACCGCCACTGGCGATACGATATGTGATAAAAAGCACCCTATTATCCTCGAGCAAATGAATTTCCCTGATCCGGTAATTTCTATTGCTATCGAACCTAAAACAAAAGCAGACCAGGAGAAGTTAGCTATTTCATTATCTCGCTTGGCTGAGGAGGATCCGACATTCAAAGTGAATCAGGATGAAGATACCGGCCAGACAATTATCTCGGGAATGGGAGAACTTCACCTTGAAATATTAATTGATAGGATGGTTAGGGAATTTAAGGTTTCGGCTAATGTAGGTAAACCACAGGTTGCTTATAAAGAAACCATCTCGAAAATCGCCAAATGTGAGGGGAAATTCATCAAACAAACCGGCGGCCGCGGCCAGCATGGTCATGTCAAGTTAAGAATAGAACCATTAGAAACCGGATGTGATTTTGAATTTGCCAGCGAAGTTACCGGCGGGGAGGTCCCAAAAGAATATATTCCCGCAGTTGAAAAAGGTGTTAGAGAATCCCTTGATAATGGAATTATCGCCGGCTATCCTACCGTGGATATCAAAGTTGTGCTTATTGGCGGAAGTTTCCATGATGTCGATTCATCCGAGTTGGCATTCAAAATAGCCGGGGCGATGGCTTTCCAGGATGGTCTCAGGAAGGCGGCGCCTGTGCTTTTGGAGCCTATAATGGATGTTGAAGTGGTCGTGCCCGAGGAATATCTTGGCGATATTATCGGCGACCTGCAAACCAGACGCGGTAAGATCGAGGGAATTGCTCAGCGGCCTGATGCTAAAGTTGTGGCAAGCGAAGTGCCGCTATCCGAAATGTTTGGTTATGCAACTAAACTGAGGTCGCTTTCTCAGGGAAGGGCAGTATATTCGATGCAGTTTGCGCATTATGCGAAGATGTCTCAGCAGGTAAGTGATAAAATTGTTAAGAAAGTTAAAGGATATGTTTATCATTAAATAGGGACGTTATTTTTATTTTTTAGTGATTTGATAATGGAAAATAAAGTTAAGGAGATGACTGATGGCCAAGGAGAAATTTGAGCGAACGAAACCGCATGTGAATGTAGGTACGATAGGTCATGTTGATCATGGCAAGACTACATTAACGGCGGCGATGACGATGATATTGGGTCGCAAGGGTCAGGCGGCGGTTCGCGATTTTGATTCGATTGACAATGCTCCGGAGGAGCGTGAGCGCGGCATAACGATAGCGACGGCGCATGTTGAGTATGAGACCGATAGGCGTCATTATGCTCATGTTGATTGTCCTGGTCACGCCGATTATGTTAAGAACATGATAACGGGTGCGGCCCAGATGGATGGCGCGATATTGGTAGTTAGCGCGGCGGATGGTCCGATGCCTCAGACGCGCGAGCATATATTATTGGCACGTCAGGTAGGAGTTCCTTACATAGTTGTATTCATGAACAAGATAGACCAGGTAGATGATCCTGAGTTATTAGACTTGGTGGAGCTTGAGGTACGGGATTTATTGAGTCAGTATCAATTTCCGGGTGATGACATTCCGATAATTCGTGGTTCGGCATTAGAGGCTATGAATCGCGGCGCTGATGAGAGCGTACCTTATGATGATCCTGCTTTTAAGTGTGTGCATGAGTTGATGGATGCGGTAGACAGCTATATACCGGAGCCGAAGCGTGATATTGACAAGCCGTTTTTATTGCCGATAGAGGATGTATTTTCGATAACGGGTCGAGGTACGGTAGGAACGGGTCGAGTTGAGCGCGGCAAGATAAAGACCGGTGATCCTGTTGAGCGTGTTGGTGTTAGGGAGACTCGCAAGACGGTAGTAACGGGTGTTGAGATGTTTCGGAAGATATTGGATTATGCTCAGGCGGGCGATAATGTAGGTTTGTTATTGCGCGGAGTAGATAAGAATGATCTTGAGCGCGGCATGGTTTTGGCGGCGCCTGGCAGTATTAAGCCGCACAAGAAGTTTAAGGGAGAGGTATACATTTTGACGAAGGAAGAGGGTGGTCGTCACACGCCGTTTTTCAATGGTTATCGTCCGCAGTTTTATTTTCGGACGACGGATGTAACAGGTACGGTGAAGCTTCCGGAAGGTGTTGAGATGGTAATGCCTGGTGATAATGTAACAGTAGAAGGCGAGTTAATAACGCCGATAGCGATGGAGAAAGAGCTTCGTTTTGCTATCCGTGAAGGCGGCCGCACCGTAGGCGCCGGCGTTATTAGCGAAATAATAGAGTAATTAAAATGGATAGCCAGAAAATAAGAATAAGACTCAAGGCGTATGATCATGTCTCCCTTGATAGGTCTACTTTAGAAATTGTTAATACTGTAAATCGAACCGGAGCAAAAATTATCGGACCGGTGCCGTTGCCGACTAAGAGGACTGTTTATACTGTTCTGCGTTCTCCGCATGTTGACAAGAAATCGCGGGAACAGTTTGAGACCAGGATTCATAAAAGGTTGATTGATATTTATGATTCCAATCCTCAAACAGTCGACTCATTGATGAGGCTTGATTTGCCGGCCGGTGTTGATGTTGAAATTAAAGTCTAAGGATAGTGCGTCAAAATGAAAACATTGTTTGGTTTTAAAATAGGAATGACACGGGTCTTTGACGAGATAGGAAACATGGTGCCGGTAACTGTAATCCAGGCAGAGCCCCAGCATGTTATCGGTATAAAGACTAAGGATAAAGACGGCTACAATGCCTTAAAAATAGGTTTTGGCGAAATTCGCAAGAAACTTGTCAAAAAGCCGGTAGCTGGTCAATTTAAGGAAGCGGGCATCGAACCGCGCCGTCACATCAGGGAAATAAGAACTGAATCTGACGTTGACAGCAAGATTGGTGATGCCATTAATGTTGACATTTTTGCAGCTGGCGAAAAGGTTAACGTTACGGGAATTTCTAAAGGTCTTGGCTTTCAGGGCACTGTTCGCCGTCATGGATTCAAAGGCGGACCCAAAACGCATGGCCAGTCTGATAGACTGCGGGCGCCTGGTTCAATTGGTCAATCTTCATATCCATCCCGGGTTTGGAAAGGCATGAAAATGGCTGGTCATATGGGTAATGAAAAAGTTACTACTAAAAAACTGTTGATAAATTCGGTAGAACCCGAACATAACTTGATTTTAATTCGCGGTGCAATCCCCGGCAAGCCCGGTGGGCTGTTGAAAATCGTTAAAGCATAGGTGTGATTGCGATGGCTGAAGTAAAAGTATTTGATATTGACGGAAACAACAAAGAAAGCAGGCAATTGAACGGTCCGCTGTTTAATTCAGAGGTAAAACCGCATCTGCTTCATGAATATTCTGTTGGTTATTTGAGAAATCAACGTCAAGGAACCGCTTCTACAAAAACCAGAACTATGGTAAGAGGCGGGGGGCGAAAACCATGGCGTCAAAAAGGAACCGGTAGGGCAAGAGCAGGCACTAAGAATTCGCCTTTGTGGGTTGGCGGCGGCGTTGCTTGGGGACCTCACCCAAGAGATTATTACCGGGATATGCCCAAAAAGTTTAAGCGCGCGGCATTAAAATCAGCATTTTCTGATAAAGTCGCCAACGATCGAATAAGAATTGTCGAACTGCCCGAATTGGAAGAACCCAAATCTAAAATTATCGCAGGGTTTTTAAAAGGACATGAAATTTATCATAAACGAACGCTAATACTTTATGAGGGCGTAAATAAAAATCTGGGCATGTCATGCCAAAATATAAAATGGCTTGCGGTGAAACGTTCAGTATTAGTAAATCCATTTGACCTTATATGGGCTGAACATATCCTTATTACACCTGATGCCTTGCAAAAAATAGAGGAGGTATTTGGTAATTGAAAACGGCAGAAAACATAATTAGACAGGCTGTTATTTCTGAAAAGGGAACCCTTTTGAGAGATAATGAAAATTGCTATGTTTTTAAGGTTCATCCCTCGGCCAATAAAATAGAAATAAAGAAAGCCATTGAAAAGGCTTTTGATGTTAAGGTTTTGAATATCAAAACAATTAACGTAAAAGGTAAAACCAAGCGGTTGGGACGATTCGAAGGCAAACGCTCTTCTTGGAAAAAAGCTATGATTAAGCTAAAAGAAGGCGATTCAATCGATATCTTCGAGAATGTGTGAGGCAGCTAAATGGGACTAAAGAAATTTAAACCGACGACTCCTAGCCGTCGCTATATGACAGTTTCCGATTTTTCGGAGATTACTCATGGCTATCCCGAAAAGAGTTTGTTGAAACCTATTCGGAAAACGGGCGGACGATGCAATACCGGACGAATTACAAGCCGGCATATAGGCGGTGGTCATAAAAAGCATTATCGTATAATTGATTTCAAACGTGAAAAAATCGGTATTCCAGCCAGGGTAGCTTCAATAGAATATGATCCTAATCGGTCGGCCAGGATTGCATTATTGTTTTATTTTGATGGCGAGAAAAGATATATCATAGCGCCGCTGAATCTAAAGGTTGACGATATCATCCAGACTACCGATAAGCTTGAAATTAAACCCGGCAATAATCTTCCTTTGGAAAAAATTCCTCTTGGAACTGATATTCACAATATCGAACTCAAAGCCGGCAAAGGAGCGCAGATGGTTCGTTCGGCTGGTACGATGGCAACGCTTTTAGCTAAGGAAGGGAATTACGCTCATGTTCGCCTGCCATCCGGCGAAGTAAGGCTGATTCATTTAAAGTGTCGTGCTACTATTGGTCAGGTCGGTAATATCGACCATGAAAATATAAATCTTGGCAAAGCCGGCCGTTCCAGATGGCTGGGAAAACGTCCTAAAGTAAGGGGCGTTGCCATGAATCCGGTGGACCACCCTATGGGCGGCGGCGAAGGACGCTCGTCGGGCGGACGACATCCTTGCAGCCCCTGGGGACAATTTTCTAAGGGACTAAAAACACGCAAGAAAAAACACTCTGATAAGATGATTATTAAGAGACGAGGGAAATAATATCCCGATGGACTATACAGGAGGTTTTTAAATGACCAGGTCTTTGAAAAAAGGACCATACTTGGATGCTAGCTTAGTGAAGAAAGTTAAGGCGCTGAACGATAGCAGCGAAAAACGCGTTATCAAAACATGGGCGCGCCGTTCGACTATTCCACCTGAATTCGTAGGACACACGCTGGCGATTCATAATGGAAATAAATTTATCCCCGTATATATAACTGAAAATATGGTAGGCCATAAACTCGGTGAATTTGCTCCTACGAGAATATTTAGAGGGCATTCAGGCAAGCTTACCGACAGGTCTGTCACTTTAAAATAGGTTATGATTATTATGGAAGCTAAAGCAACTTCAAAATACATTAGAATGTCGCCTCGAAAAATCCGTCAGGTGGCGGAATTAATTAAAGGTCGCAAGTATGTCGATGCAAAAGGTATCCTGACATTTATGCCCAAAGCGGCCAGTCAGGTTCTTTTGGCCACCATGAAATCTGCGGCGGCTAATGCTATATCAAAAGAGGGTTCGGCAAAAGTAAAGGTTGAAAACCTCTATGTTAAGAATATACAAATTAATTCCGGCCCAATCCTAAAAAGAATTAGACCGGTTGCAATGGGAAGGGCTTTCAGAATTCGTAAAAGAACCTCCCATATTAATATTGTTCTGGCTGAGAAAAAAGCCTCAACAGTTAGACCAGGTAAGGAGGCTTAGTGGGACAGAAAACTCACCCATACGGGTTGCGGCTTGGAATAGTTAAGCCATGGAAATCTCGCTGGTTTGCCGCTAAAAATTTCGCTGATTTGCTGCAGGAAGATTTGCTCATACGGCGCTATGTTTCTAAGCGTTTGGATCATGCCGGCATTGCAGACATACAAATTTTAAGGGCTCCGAAAAAAGTGTCAATTGATATTCATACTGCAAAACCAGGCATAGTAATCGGTAGAAAAGGCACAGAAGTAGATAAGCTGAAGGAAGAACTTCAACTTCTGTCGGATAAAGAAATTCTGCTGAATATTGTTGAGGTTAAAAAGCCGGAGCTTTCTGCTTCGTTGGTTGCTCAATCGATTGCTCAACAGCTTGAGGGCAGAGTGAATTTCCGTCGAGCTATGAAAAAAGCCGTAGCCGCTTCAATGAAAAGCGGTGCCGAGGGAATCAAAGTAGTCTGCGGCGGACGTCTCGGCGGCGCCGAAATTGCGCGGTCTGAAAAATATCACAAAGGAAGAGTCCCGCTTCATACCCTGAGAGCAGATATCGATTATGCCGCCGTTACAGCGCATACTACCTATGGCTGTATCGGAATAAAAATCTGGATATGTAAGGGCGAAATCGTTGAAAAAGAGAAGGTTAATGCCAGACTCTTAGGCGAGGACATTGCAGACAAAGACGAAAAACCAACCGAACATCGTCAAAAACCCAGAAGAAGCAGAAGAGGCGGCGATAGCCATAGACGTCCCTTTGTTGGCGGTAAAAAACCATCAGCTAAAGATCTCGATAAGTCAAAAAAATATCGCCGGGAAGATAGCAGAACTGAAAAAAGACAACATCCGGATGCTTCCCCCAAAACAGATACTGGCAAAAAAGAAGGCTCTAAGAAAGCTTCAAAGAGCTATTCAAAAACTAAAGCTTCCGGTGATGCTAAAATAGATAAAAAACCAATTAAAAAACCTGATGCCTCAGGCGGGTCGGATAAGGAGAAGAAGTAAGTATGCTTACCCCGAAGAGAGTGAAATTCAGGAAACAACAACGTGGCAGGCGTAGAGGTAAAGCTTATCGCGGCAGTAATATCGATTTCGGTGAATATGGCTTAAAAGCTCTCGAACCGGCATGGATAACCAATAGACAAATTGAAGCTGCCAGGGTTGCCCTTACACGTCATATTAAAAGAGGCGGCAAGGTTTGGATTAGGATATTTCCCGATAAACCGGTTACTTTCAAGCCCGCCGAAACTAGAATGGGTAAAGGCAAAGGCTCGCCCGAATACTGGGTAGCTGTTGTAAAGCCAGGCAGAATTCTGTTCGAACTCGAAGGTGTTGCCGAATCTGTGGCAAGAGAGGCTTTAAGGCTGGCTGATGCCAAACTGCCTATCAAAACCAGATTCGTTTCGCGTCAGGATATTACAAAGGATTAGTGATGAAAGCTCGTGAGTTAAGAGACCTTACTTATGAAGAAGTTCTTCAAAAAAGGGAAGAGGTCAGAAAAGAAATCTTTAATTTAAGATTAAGACAGGCAACTCGCCAAACTGATAATCCTTTAAAAGTGCGTGAGCTGAGGAAGGATTTAGCCAGAACTAATACTGTTATTAATGAACATGGTAAAAAAATTAACATTTTAGCTGATAATCCAACAGAAGTAAAAGACAGGCAGGGCGTTGATGAGAAATAGTCGTAAAATCAGAACAGGCACCGTAAAATCGGCGAAAATGGGGAAAACTATTGTAGTGGCGGTAGAAAGAACGCTAAGACACCCAAGATATGGCAAAATTATTAAACGAACGTCCAAAGTTTACGCCCATGATGAAAAGAATGAAGCAAAATTAGGCGATGTTGTACAGGTTATGGAAACACGACCTATATCTAAAACTAAAAAATGGCGCCTGACTAATATTTTAGAAAAAGCTAAATAGCAGGTGGTGAGCAGTTATGATACAGGAATATACCAGATTAACAATATGCGATAACTCAGGCGCGAAAATCGCCATGTGTTTTCGTATTCTCGGCGGTACCCGTCATCGCTATGGTAGAATTGGCGATATTATCGTGGTTACTGTAAAGGACGCAATTCCGGGCGGTACGGTCAAGAAGAGCGAAGTCTGTAAGGCAGTAATTGTACGCACTAAAAAGGAAATCCGCCGTAAGGATGGTTCTTACGTAAGATTTTCCGATAATGCCGCCGTGATAATAAATGATCAAGGCGAACCGCGCGGAACCAGAATCTTCGGCCCGGTAGCCAGAGAACTTCGCGAAAAGCAATTTATGAAAATCGTATCTCTTGCCCCGGAGGTTTTATAATTATGCAGTACACCGGGAGGATCGTATGAGAGTCAGAAAAAACGATACCGTAAAAGTTATTTCGGGCGACGATAAGGGAAAAATCGGCAAAATACTCAAAACTTTCCCTGATAAAAACAGGGTCATTATTGAGAATGTCAATCTTATCAAACGCCATACCAGACCAAGTCAGAAAAATCGTAAAGGCGGAATTGTTGAAAAAGAAGGCACTATTTCGGCAACTAATGTTATGCTTTATGATGTAAGAACCAATGCCCCTGCTCGAATTGGTTATAGACGATTAAAGGATGGCTCTAAAGTCAGAATTAATAAAAAATCAGGGGAGATTATTGAGTAAATTATGGCCAGGTTAAAAGAAAAATATCTAAGCGAGGTCAGACCTGAACTTCAAAAAAAGTTGGATTTTACAAACATTAATGAAGTTCCCAAAATTTCAAAAATAGTAGTTAATTCAGGCGTTGGCGAAGCGATAGTCGACCATAAGAAATTGGAATCTGTATCCAACGAGCTTATGATAATTACCGGCCAAAAACCGGTAGTTCGCAGGGCTAAAAAATCGATTTCAAATTTTAAGCTTCGTGAGGGTATGCCAATAGGTGTTTCCGTTACCTTGCGCGGCGATAGAATGTTCGAGTTTTATGACCGCTTGGTTAACGTTGCTATCCCAAGAATTAGAGATTTTCGGGGTGTGCCCGAAAAATCATTCGATGGCCGCGGCAATTATACGATTGGAATAACCGAGCAAATTATTTTTCCTGAAATAGATTATGATAAAGTGGATAAAATCCGCGGCATGAACGTAACGATTGTTACTTCAGCTAAAACGGATTCTGAAGCTTTCGAATTGTTAAAACTAATGGGTATGCCATTTAAAAAATAGAGGAGTTGGTGTGGCCAAAAAATGTAAAATCGCAGCTAGTTTGAAAAAGCCGAAATTTAATGTTCGTCAGAGTAATCGCTGCAGAAGATGTGGTCGCCCGCGCGGTTATATGAGACGTTTTGGGCTTTGTAGAATATGCTTTAGACAACTTGCGTTAGCTGGGGAAATCCCCGGCGTAACAAAAGCTAGCTGGTAGCAGGAGGACTTGGCTATGACTATGACTGACCCAATCGCCGATTATTTAACTCGTATTAGAAATGCCAGCAGAGCTTCAATAAGACGAGTAGAGATTCCGGCGTCTAATATGAAAAAAAGAATCACTGAAATCCTTCTGGAGAACAACTTTATTCGTTCAGTCGATTATATCGAGGACGATATACAGGGGGTTTTAAGGATTCGTCTTAAGTATACTTCTGATGGGATAAGCATTATCAAGGGGCTTGAGAGAGTTTCCACACCCGGCTTGAGAGTCTATCGAAATAGTAAAGATTTGCTTAAAGGCTCAAGAAAACCGGGTATGGTAATAGTATCTACATCATCAGGTATTATGACAGAAAAAAATGCCAACCAACAAGGAATCGGCGGCGAGGCATTATTCAGAATTTGGTAGGAGGAATTTCAATTTGTCACGAATAGGAAAATTGCCGATAGACATCCCCAAAGGGGTTAAAGTTGCCCGAAGTGGTGATGTTATTAATGTGGAAGGACCGAAAGGAAAGCTTTCTGAAAGTATCCACCCATTAATACAGACTGAAATAACTGATACCAATGTTGTTGTTAAACGTTCATCGGATTTGAAATATCATCGGTCGCTTCATGGCTTATCAAGAGCATTAATCGCCAATATGGTGATTGGTGTTACCGAAGGATTTAAGAAGAACCTTGAAATTATCGGTGTCGGTTATCGAGCAGAGAAAATCGGAAAAGTAATAACTTTTTATCTGGGATATTCCCATCCAATTACGCTTGTGCCCCCAGAGGAAGTAAGTATAGAGCTTGATGGGGCTAATAAAATACAGGTTTCAGGCATTAATAAACAGATAGTTGGCCAGGTGGCGGCTGAAATTAGATCGTTCAGGCCTCCTGAACCATACAAAGGCAAGGGAATTAAATATTCCGACGAAAATATTAGAAGAAAAGCCGGAAAGACGGCAGGCGCTTAATTATGGCAAATTTCGAAAAACAAAAAAACAGAGCTATAGCCAAACGCAAACTTCGCTCTAAGAGAAAATTGTTTGGCACATTGGAACGACCCCGGATGACAGTATATAAATCATTGAAGCATATCTATGCTCAGATTGTAGACGATCAATCTCAGAAATGCATTGTCGGAGCTTCAACTCTATCAAAAGAATTATCAGATTCAAAAATACCCAAAACAGAAAATGCTGTCAAGGTTGGCGAATTAATCGCCGTTCGAGCGAAAGAAAAAGGAATTACAGATATCGTTTTCGATAGATCGGGCTACCTTTATCATGGCCGCGTGAAGGCTGTTGCTGAAGGCGCTCGTAAAGGTGGATTGAATTTTTAATATAAAACTGAGAGGTTTCTTTGGCGCAGTTTAATCAGATAGATACCGAATTCGAAGAAAAAGTCATTAATGTGAATCGCGTTGCCAAAGTGGTTAAAGGCGGTCGGCGCTTTAAATTTACCGCTTTAGTGGCAACCGGCGATAAAAAAGGCAAAGTCGGAATCGGCTATGGTAAAGCATCTGAGGTTGCAGAAGCTATACGCAAAGCCTGCGAGGCTGCGCGTAAAAATCTGGTCAGAATCGATGTCCATGAGGGTTCCATTTCTCATGAAGTAATCGGTAAGTGCGGTGCTGCCAGCGTCCTTCTTAAACCAGCCTCGGCTGGTACCGGTGTGATTGCCGGCGGACCTGTCAGGGCGGTAGTCGAATCTGCCGGTATCCAGGATGTACTGACAAAGTGCCTCGGTACATCAAACCCCTTTAACGTTGTTAAGGCTACAATGAATGGACTTTTGCAGCTTAAAGAAATCGAGAGCCTTATCAAGGCTCGAACAGAAGCGGGAAAAGAAGATGGCAAATCAAATTAAAATTCAACAGGTAAAAGGCGTAGCGGGTTCCTCCCAGCATCAAAGACGAGTTCTGCGTGCATTGGGACTCCGCCGCCGCGAACATACTGTCATGCATTATGATACTCCGCAAATAAGGGGTATGATAAACAAGGTATTTCATATGGTAAAGGTGATTGAGGGGTAATGATGGATTTATCAAGCTTAAAACCAGCTCCGGGTGCAAAAAGTAATCGTAAAAGACTCGGACGAGGTCCCGGTTCCGGGTTAGGGTCGCAAAGCGGCAAAGGTCATAAAGGGCAAAAATCAAGATCCGGATATAAAAGCAGAGCCTGGCATGAGGGCGGTCAGATGCCAATGAATCGTCGGTTGCCAAAACGCGGCTTTACGAATATATTCAAAACTATTAGCCAGGTAGTTAACTTAAACTCCCTCGAAAAATTGAACTTGGATGTTATTGATAAAGATGTTCTTTATTCAAAAAAGCTGATACGGAGAAAAAGAATTCCTGTTAAAATACTGGGTACTGGCGATATAACAAAGCCGTTAACTGTAAAAGCTCATGCTTTTTCTAAGACAGCTATTGAAAAAATCGAAAAAGCGGGCGGAAAAGCAGAGGTAATCAAGTGTTAGGGAGTTTTAAAAACGTATTCAAAATCCATGAACTCCGTCAGCGGCTTCTATTTACTTTGGCCATTTTGGTTGTCTATAGAATTGGCGGTCATATACCGACACCCGGTATTGATGCGCATGCTTTGGGAGAGTTTTTCCAAACCGCCTCCGGGTCTTTATTCGGCATGTATGATATGTTTGTCGGTGGTGCCTTTAGTAAAGCAACTGTCTTTTCTTTAGGTATTATGCCGTATATCTCAGCTTCGATTATCTTTCAGCTTTTGGGAGCAGTAATTCCCTACTTCCAGAAACTCCAGAAAGAAGGCGAGGAAGGCAGGCGGAAAATCACCCAGTATACGCGTTATGGAACAGTGTTGATTGCCTCGCTGCAGGCTTTGGGAACCGCTGTGTTTTTAGAATCAATAACAACTTCATCCGGCGCTTCAGTAGTGCCCTATCCCGGCATTGGCTTCAAACTGCTGACTATGCTGACATTCACTAGCGGCACAATTTTTATTATGTGGCTGGGTGAAAAAATAACCGAACGCGGTATCGGTAACGGCATCTCCCTGATTATCTTCATAGGTATTATTGCCAGATTCCCGCAGGGCGTTATGGATGAAGCGCGCATGGTTTTAGGCGGCCAGCGGTCAATAATCGTAGAATTAATTATTCTTGCTTTTATGGTTGCTATTATTGCAGCGATTGTGCTGGTTACTCGCGCTCAGCGCAAGGTTCCGGTGCAGTATGCTAAACGCGTTGTCGGCCGTAAGGTTTATGGCGGAATGGCTACTCATATACCTTTATCAGTCAACACCGCCGGCGTTATTCCTATCATCTTTGCCCAGTCGATTATGTTTGCTCCAACAACTCTAACATCATTTTTCCCAAATTCCGAATTCATGCAGATGATTGCCTCATGGTTTGACCCGGGCGCTATAGTGTACAGTTTGGTTTATGGTTTAATGATTATATTCTTCGCTTATTTCTATACGGCTATTGTGTTCAACCCTATTGATCTGGCTGATAATATGAAGAAACAGGGCGGATTTATTCCCGGCATTCGACCAGGTCAAAAAACAGCTGAATATATCGATTACATCCTTACCCGTATCACGCTCCCCGGCGCTATGTTCTTTGCTCTGGTTGCGGTGTTGCCTTATGTTTTGATTAGAAAAATAGGCGTAACATTTTATTTTGGCGGCACAGGCTTGCTGATTATTGTCGGTGTGGCTCTTGATACGCTTCAACAAATTGAATCCCATCTTTTGATGAGGCATTATGACGGGTTTATGAAAAAAGGAAAAATGAAAGGCAGGTATTAGTTAATGCGCTTAGTGTTTTTAGGGCCTCCTGGTTCGGGCAAAGGAACTCAGGCAAAAATTTTGGCTGAGAAGAAAAATCTTACTCATATATCTACTGGAGATGTATTAAGAAATGCCGTAAAAAATGGCACCGAACTTGGCAAGAAAGCAAAACCTATTATGGATACCGGAGGCTTGGTTCCTGATAATATTATTTTGGGAATGATAAAAGAACTGTTGCAAAACACTAACGATAACTTTATACTTGATGGTTTTCCAAGAACCGCTGCACAAGCCGAGGGCTTAGAAAAAATGATGGTTGAACTCGGAATTAAGATTGATGCGGCGGTAAACCTTGATGTGAATGATGAAGAAGTGTTGAAAAGATTAACTGGCAGATTCTTCTGCGAAAAATGCGGCGCTGATTTTAATGCTAATACTCGTCCTCCAAAAGCTGAAGGCATTTGCGACAAGTGCGGCGGTAAATTAATGCAGCGCGATGATGATAAAACTGAAGTAATTACTGGCAGACTCAACGTCTATCGGGAAAAAACAAAACCGGTTGAGGATTTCTACCGTTTACATAATGTGTTGGTGAATGTTAACGGAACTCAGGGTTTTGATGATGTTACTGCTGATATTTTAAAGGTTGTAAACTGATTTTATGATAATTTATAAATCGGCCAACGAAATAAAAAAAATAAGAGCGTCTGGCTCAATAGTGGCGCAAACGATAAAATTGCTCTTTGAAAATATTAAACCTGGTATCACCACCGCCGAATTGGATAAAATGGCCGAAGATTTTATTCGTTCTAAGAAGGCTGTACCTTCATTTAAGGGCTACAATGGATTCCCAGCCAGTATCTGTGCATCAATCGATGATGAGGTTGTGCATGGAATTCCGGGCTCGAGAGTTTTAGAGGAAGGTCAGGTTATCGGTATTGATGTTGGAGCTTACAAAGATGGATATCATGGCGATTCCGCTTGGACTATTACTGTCGGCAAAGTAAGCGATGAAGCGAAAAAACAAATCAAAGTGGGCGAAGAGTGTCTTTGGCGGGGAATTGAACAAGCGCGTGTCGGCAATCAGCTCGGAGATATCGGACATGCTATTCAAGCTCATGCCGAAAAGAACGGTTATTCGGTTGTGCGGGATCTGGTTGGTCATGGTGTCGGTAGAAAGCTGCATGAAGACCCCCAGGTGCCTCATTATGGAAAACAACACACCGGACTTACTTTGAGATCCGGTTTGGTTATTGCAATAGAGCCTATGATAAATGATGGCGTATATCAGGTAAAATTACTTAATGATAATTGGACTATTGTTACTGCTGATGGCAAACGCTCAGTCCATTTTGAACATACAATTGCCGTAAGTGAAAACGGTCCTGTTATTTTAACGGAATAATTTGAGGTTAGATGGCTAAGGAAGATGTAATAGAGGTTGAAGGCAGAGTTATTGAACCTTTACCCAACGCTATGTTTCGCGTTGAACTTGATAATGGACATCAAGTATTAGCGCATATTTCGGGTAAAATGAGGATGCACTTTATCAAAATCCTCCCCGGTGATAAAGTTACTCTCGAACTATCACCCTATGATCTGAACCGAGGTCGGATAACATATAGACATAAATAGAGAATTAAGGAGTTGGTTGTGAAAGTACGATCATCTGTTAAAGTTCGCTGCGAAAAATGTAAAATAATCAGGCGCAAAGGCGTGGTTAGGGTTATTTGCTCTAACCCCAAACATAAACAGCGTCAAGGCTAAATAAGGAGGTTATGATTGGCTCGTATAGCCGGAGTTGATTTGCCGCGCAGCAAAAGAATCGAAGTTGCGTTAACATATATTTATGGTATTGGGCATACTACCGCTAAGAAGATTATTAAAATCAGTAAAGTTGACCCCGATATACGGGTGAATAAACTTACCGATGAACAAATTGCCAGCCTGAGAAATGTTATCGAACAGAACCATAAAGTCGAAGGCGCTCTAAGAACAGAATACAACATGAATATCAAGCGCCTTATCGATATTGGATCTTATCGCGGTCTCAGGCATCGACGCGGTTTACCGGTTCGCGGACAGCGCACCAAAACAAATGCCCGAACCCGTAAAGGTCGCAAGAAAACCATAGGAAGAAAGAAAAAATCTTAATTATAAACGGAGGAAGATTTGGCAGAACCTTCTAAGAAAAGAAAAACTAAAAAGAAAGCAAAAAAAGTTGATGCTAATGGCGTTGTCCATATAAAGGCTTCTTTTAATAATACCATTATTACTATTGCTGATACTAAAGGTAATGTGATTGCATGGGCGACTGCGGGAAAAGCTGGTTTTAAGGGTTCTAAAAAATCTACTCCTTTTGCCGCGCAGGTTGCCGCGCAGGCTACTGCAAAGGAAGCTATGGATATGGGCTTAAGGAAAGTTGAAGTATGGGTTAAGGGACCAGGTTCCGGCAGAGAAGCTACCATACGGTCAATCCAGGCTGCCGGACTCGAAATAACCGCAATAAAAGATGTGACCCCTATCCCGCATAATGGATGTCGTCCTTCTAAAAAGAGAAGGGTTTAAGAAATGGCTAGGTATCGTGACGCAAATTGTAAGCTTTGCCGACGAGAGGGTATGAAATTATTCCTGAAGGGAAGCCGCTGCTATTCTGACAAATGCGCTTTCGACCGCCGCGGTTATGCCCCTGGTCAGCATGGCCAAAAAGGCCGCCGTAAAGGTTCCGAATACGGCCTTCAGCTTCGCGAAAAACAAAAAGTGCGTCGTATTTATGGCGTTTTAGAAAATCAATTTCGCAATTATTTTAAAAAAGCTGCCAAGAAAAAAGGCATTACCGGTGAAATACTTTTGCAAATGCTGGAATGCCGCCTGGATAACCTTGTTTACAGGTTTGGTTTTGCCCCCTCGCGAAAAGCTGCTCGTCAGCTTGTAAGGCATTGTCATATCACGGTCGATGGTAGAAAGGTTAACATCCCATCTTTTGGAGTTAAAACTGGCAGCGTTGTAAGTGTTCGAGAAAAAAGCCGCAATCTTGATGTTGTTCACCAAGCATTAAAAGATGCAGGCCGAGGAGTTGACCTTGATTGGATTCAATTGGATAAGGTTAAGATGGAAGGCAAATTGCTCGAAATCCCCACTCGAACACAAATCCCTGTTTTAGTGCAGGAACAAATGATTGTAGAGTTATATTCAAAGTAGTGTGCTTTTATTTATTTAGAATTGTGGAGGCGAGCTGCCGATGAAATGGAAAAGCATTCAAATGCCCAAAGAAATGGTTATTGATGAAAACGGTACCGATGATCATTATGGACGTTTTATCATCGAACCTTTAGAACGAGGTTTTGGACAGACTATAGGCAATGCTATGAGACGAGTGCTGCTGTCCTCTATTCAGGGTGCGGCATTCACGTCAATTAGGATTGATGGAATCTTACACGAATTTTCTACTATCTCCGGCGTGTATGAGGATTTAACTAATATCATCCTTAATGTGAAAAGAACAAACATAAAACTTGATGGCGATGCGCCTAAAACTGTCATTCTTGAAGCGATAGGCAAAGGCGATTATTCGGCATCCCATTTTCAGCATGATGCTGATCTCGAGATTTTAAATCCCGACCAGCATATTCTTACTTTAACCGATGATATTACTTTAAGAATGGAACTCAGAGTTGACAGCGGCAGAGGATTTGTTACCGCTGAAATGAATGTCCAGCCTGATGCGCCAGTCGGCTCTATCCCGCTTGATGCTCAATTTTCGCCTATCGAAAAGATTAATTTCGAGGTTGAAAACACAAGAGTCGGACAGCGCACAGATTACGATAAACTCATTTTGTATGTCTGGACTAACGGCGCTATTTCCCCTGAGGATTCCCTGTCTTTTGCGGCTAAGCTTATTAAAGATCATCTTAATGTGTTTGGTCATGCCGAACAGGAAATGGAAATTGATGAGGATGAGAAAGTCGACGAGGAAGTTCTTCGCATTCGCAATCTGCTGAATATGCGCGTTGATGAACTGGAACTGTCCGTTCGGTCTTCAAACTGCCTTCACGCTGCTAACATTGTTACTTTGGAAGATCTTGTCCGTAAAACAGAAAGTGAAATGTTGCGCTATCGTAATTTCGGAAGAAAATCATTGAACGAATTAAACAACATCTTAAGCGAACTCGGCTTGTCATTTGGTATGGATGTTGAAAAATATAAAGAGGAAATAACAACTAAGGCTTAATTATGCGTCATAGAAGATCGGTTCGTAAACTGGGAGTTAAAACCGCGCACCGCAAGGCTATGATGTCGAACATGGCATCATCCTTAATAGAGCATGGACAGATTCAAACTACTGTTGCTCGCGCTAAAGTGCTGGTGCCGGTTGTTTCACGTTTGATTACATTTGCCAAAAGAGGCGATGTCCATGCCCGCCGCATGGCTGCCATTACTATTAAAAATAGAAACATCCTCAAGAAGCTGTTTAACGATATTGCTCCTGAATTTGAAAATAAAAACGGCGGTTATGCCAGAGTCATCAGAAATGGATTCAGAAAAGGTGATGGCGCCTCGATGGCTGTTGTTGAACTTCTTATCGAGAAAAAAGGCGAAACAAAAGAAACGAAAAAAGGCAAAGCAGATAAAGATAAAGAAAAGTAATTTGCGTATTAAACTCAGTTTAAATTAGGCCGGACGATTTCGCCCGGCCTTTTTGTTAATGCCGCTATATTAGTATTTTGTTTTAACCCAAGTTTTTGCAGTAGAAGTTTATTATAGCAGTGATTATCACATAAAGCATTGCAATGAATCGATATCATTACACCATTTTAGCTCGGTTTACTAAGCGGTGCTTGGCAGCCAGGGAAAATAACCTCACAGATAAAGTGAAATATTAGAAAACTGTCTTAATACTATTACAATCGTCAACATGCCCCTAAATCTCCTCTCAAGAGGGGGACTTCGTTAACATATCACAAATGAGAATTGCCATAAAACCCTAAATCCTCCGCCATTTACGGGGGACTTTTAGATTGCATAGCCATATAACGTGTTAGCGCAAATATTATTCCTCTCTCGAGAGGGGTTAGGGGTGTGTTATGACTGGTGTACGTCCTCGTGCAAAAGCGTCGCGGCTGGTGTACGTCCTCGTGCACCGGCATTTAGCTATCTCGAAATCTTACCCGCGCCCTTTTTACTACCCCTATGAGACAGATAACCTGAGATGAAAACATCCAATCCGCCATCCATAACCATCTGGATATTGGATGTTTCAATATTAGTGCGATGGTCTTTTACCATGTTGTAGGGATGAAAAACATAAGAACGAATCTGACTGCCCCATTCAATTTTCTTTTTATCAGGTTCCTTTTTAGCCAATTTTGCTTGTTCCAATTCAAGATAATGCTGATAAAGGCGCGATTTTAAAATCTTCATTGCCGATTCTTTATTCTTATGCTGGGAACGCTGAGTCTGGCATTGGACAACGATTTTTGTGGGCAAATGCGTAATCCTTACCGCCGATGAGGTTTTATTGACATGCTGACCGCCAGCGCCCGAGGCTCGATAGGTGTCAATCCGCAAGTCCTCGTCATTAATTTCAACGCTTACGTTGTCTTCTATCTCGGGGATGACAAAAACCGAGGCAAACGAAGTATGACGGCGATTATTAAAATCAAACGGCGACAGCCGCACTAACCTGTGAACTCCCGATTCGGCTTTCAAATATCCGTAGGCATGGTCGCCTCTTACCTCTACGGTTGCTGACTTTATACCGGCTTCCTCGCCGTCGATATAATCCAAGGTCTCAGTCTGGAAACCTTTCTGCTCTGCATAGCGAAGGTACATCCGTAAAAGCATCTGCGCCCAATCCTGAGACTCGGTTCCGCCGGCTCCGGGGTGGATAGTTAGTATGGCATTTTTGTCATCATCCTCGCCGGAGAGAATAGATTTAAACTCGAAACTATCTATCTGTTTGACTAAAGATTCCGCCTGAATGGCAATATCCTGAAGGGATGTTTCGTCGTTATCGGAATTAGCCAACTCTGAAAGCTCTTTAAGGTCGGAGACCTCGCTATGGAGTTTTGTCCATAATTCGATTATGTTTTTTTTGCGGGAAGATTCTTTAAGGATTGCCTGAGCTTTCAGATTATCATTCCAGAAACCATCGACTTGAGTTTGCTTATCAAGCTTGGCAACCTCATCTTTAAGGGTATCGATGTCAAAGATACCCCCGTAATTTCATCAGGCGGTCGTCTAATTTATCGAAATCTATTTCAAGATGATAAGCCATTTATTTATTCCATTTAATTTTAAAGAAATTTTTCTTGCCGATTTTTATAACATTATCATTCGACAAATCAACTTTTTGATCTTTATCGGCAATTTTCGCCCCATTTAGCTGAATGCCGCCGCCTTTAATCAACCTTATAGCGGCGCTGTTGGATTTAGCTATGCCTGAGGCCGCAATAACCTTCACAATCCAGACTCGAGGTTCATCGCTGCTTATCAAAAGCTCCGGAATATCATCGGGAATAATCTTTTTCGAGAACTTCATTTCGAAATCGTTTCGGGCTTTTTCCGCCTCCGCCTTATTATGATATAACTCAACAAGTGTCCAGGCCAGTTCCTTTTTCAAAACCATTGGATTTACTGAATCGGATTCAAGCTGCAGCTTAATCTGCTTAAGCTTATCTTCATTGACTTCAGTGGCTAAGGTGAAATAATTTAATATCTGATTATCCGGAATCGACATTGCTTTGCCGTATATTTCAGTGCCCGGATCATTGATGCCGATATAATTGCCCAGCGATTTCGACATTTTCTCGACACCATCGGTGCCCACTAAAAGCGGCAAAGTCATCACAATTTGCGCCTGCTGGCCGTAGCGTTCCTGAAGCGTTCGTCCGACTAAAAGATTGAATTTCTGGTCGGTGCCTCCGATTTCAACATCGACATGCAGGGCGACCGAGTCGTATCCCTGCATAAGCGGATATAAAAATTCCATGACCGATATTGGGTTGCCTGCTTTGTAGCGTTTCTCGAAATCATCGCGCTCTAATATCCGGGCAATTGTATATTGTGATGTTAATTTCAGAACTCCGGCAAAATCCATTTTTTTAAACCATTCGGAATTAAACTTAATCTCGGTTTTTTCGGAGTCGAGGACTTTGAATATCTGCTTTTTATATGTTTCGGCGTTTTCTAATACCTCTTCCTCGGTCATTTTTTTACGCGCACTGTTTCGTCCGGAGGGGTCGCCGACCAAACCGGTGTAATCGCCGATAAGAAATACTACTCTGTGCCCTAATTTCTGGAAAGTACGAAGCTTGCGAATAGAAACCATATGACCGATATGAATATCAGGAGCGGTTGGATCGAAACCCTCTTTAATAACAAGCGGCTTGTTGTTGGTGATTGACCATTCTAAGCGTTTTTTTAAATCATCGGGCTGGATTATTTCCTCAACACCCCGGGAAATCCGTGCAAATTGTCTCTCAACTTCGTCATGCATAAAAGGAACCTTTCTTAATTAAGAATGTAATATATACAATTGGATAATAAGGGCAAGAGATAAGTAATCATTTCCCTTGACTATTGAAGGTGGGAGTGATAATTAAATAATATGGCGATAATATATAAAATGCGTCAGCCGGGAAATGGATTTATTCCCTATGTGCTGGTCGGGATAGGTTTGGTTTTGATTTGCGTTATAATCGGCCTTATAATGTATTTTGCATATAAAGACGACCTGCCCTCGCTGGCGCAGCTTCATAATATTGAACCAAGCCTTATTACTCGCGTTTATGATAAAGACGGCACCCTCCTGAAAGAATACTATAACCAGCGGCGCGTATTAGTGCCGTACAATAAAATACCACCATATATGGTCGATTGCTTGCTGGCTGTTGAGGATAGGCGATTCTATGATCATTGGGGTGTAGACACAAGGCGAATTATCGGCGCATTTTTGCATAATATTCTAAGTTTTGACCTAAAAGCGCAGGGCGCATCTACCCTAACCCAACAGCTTGCCCGCAATTTGTTCTTAACGTCGAAACAATTGTTCTCGCGCAAAATTAAAGAGGCGCTAACCGCAATTAAAATAGAAAATACGTATTCCAAAAACCAGATACTGGAGATGTATCTAAACCAGCACTACCTTGGGAAGGGCGCTTATGGCATCCAGGCCGCCGCTCAAATTTATTTTTCCAAGAATGCCTGGGAACTAACTCTCCCTGAATCTGCATTAGTAATAGGGCTTCTAAAATCGCCCAATCCATACAACCCGATAAACCATCCCGAAAGAGCGCAGAGACGCCGCAATGTTGTTTATGATGCTTTAGTCGAATTTGGCAAACTAACACCCGCTATGGCTGAGGAGTTAAAGCAGCAGCCGCTTGAGATAAATCCGACCAGGGAGAAAGTTGGCGAGGCGCCTTATTTTACCGAATTAGTGAGAAAATATATCAGCGAGAAATACGGCGAAACAGCTCTCTATAATTCTGGCTTGTCCATAACTACAACTCTTGATTTAGACCTTCAGCATTATGCGGAAGCCGCTGTCGATACAAAACTGGTACAGCTTCAAACACAAATGGAGGAGGGTATCCTTCCGAGTGATGAAAGATATGAACAATATACTATCGAAGCGCCGGACTCTTTGAATCCGGACTCAACTATCAGGATATATAAGCAGATTCAGGGCGCTTTGATATGCATTGACAACGCCACTGGCAGTATCAAAGCGTTGGTAGGCGGCAAGGATTATTCTAAGAGTAAATTTAACTGCGCCACCCAGGCGCACCGTCAGCCGGGCAGTTCTTTCAAGCCGGTTGTTTACACGACTGCAATTGATAATGGCTTTAACCCAAGCGATTTGTTTGTTGATTCGCCAATCGTGCTTAAGGCAGGCGGCGAGGAATGGCGCCCCTCAAATTTCGATGGCTCTTTCAGGGGCGAGATGACTCTTCGGGATGGCTTGCGAACTTCACGCAATTTAATTGCTATCAAGCTTATGATGAATCCGCTGGTTACTCCTCAGCAAGTTGTATCTTATGCCCGAAGGATGGGAATTAAATCTCAGCTGCAGCCTTATCCTTCTTTGGCTATAGGCGGAGCCGGGGATGTTACTGTCTGGGAGATGGCCGCCGCTTTTTCAATATTCCCGAATGGAGGCATCAGGAAGGAACCGTTTTTTATCAAGGAAATAAGGGACCGCAACGGCAATTTAATCGAGTTCAGAGAGAAAGCTGACCAGGAAGAAGTATTGTCTCGTCAAACTGCTTATATTGCTACTAATATGCTTGAAACAGTTGTTAATTCCGGCACCGGACATGGCGCCAGACGGATGGGGTTCAAGCATCCGGCAGGTGGAAAAACCGGCACTACAAATGACTATACTGATAATTGGTTTATAGGCTTCACAACCCAGCTAACAACAGCCGTGTGGGTAGGCTATAGCATTGATAACAGTACGACAATCGGCGTTGACCGCGGCGAGGTAGGGGCATCGACTGCGCTTCCGATATGGGCGGAGTTCATGAAAGCCGCTTGTTTAGATCTGCCCAAGAAGAAATTTCCAGTTCCTGCGGGCATTCATGTAGCGACTATATGTCTTGATTCCGGCAAACTGGCTACAGATAAATGCAGTAATGTTGTTACCGACATCTTCACGGATGCCACGCTTCCCAAAACCCGATGTCCGCTCAAACATCTCGCTGATGGTTCCGCCCGTGAAAAAGAAGGTCGTTTCAAAATCGAAGAAAATAAGCATAATAAACGGTTTTAAATCTATTATCACTACTGTCCTGCCTTTTCAATAGAATTCTCCAATTGATATACGATAAATGAAACTTGATTAAGCCATAACATATAAAACAATAAGCCGTTAGAATATCTTTATAAATACCTGTGTTCTGTTTTTTGCTTCAATAGATATTTCCGGATTAGATTTCAGAAGTCGACTTTGATTCGATGATTATCCATTTACGTCATTCCCCCGCCGCGGCGGGGGAATCCAGAAA
>JAGGSN010000188.1 GCA_021159005.1 Candidatus Zixiibacteriota bacterium
AATGCCACAGTCCGAAAATTAAAATTGCTGAAAATGAATTATTCAGCAAACCCTAAGTAGAAATCATAGTTTTTGAAAAAACGGGGAAACTTTTAGCGATTTTTAGCAGGTCGGGTTCCGACCGGAGGGAGAAACCCGACATTTTGGACAGTGACAGGTGATTTGCTAAGGGAAAGGGCGGCATATTGCTGCGAAAGGTGTCGGGTTTCTTGTTCGTCCGCCTAAGGCGGAGAAACCGACCTGCGATTGTATAAAAAAAAACGGGGAAGCTCCTGTATATCTCTCCTTGCAATTTACTTTTGTGTTTGCTATCATCGTTAAATAGAAAACTGGCAAATGTAATCTGGAGAAATAACCGGTGAAATACCATGTTTTTGTCGATTTTGACGGCACTATTACAATTAATGATGTCGGACATGATTTTTTCGAGAAATTTGCCTTTGGGAAAGCATCCGATATTGTTTCTAAATATCGGCAAGGCGAAATCAGCGCCGTGGAATGCCTTCAGAAAGAATGTGATATATACAACGAAAATCCCGCTTCAGCTTATGAGGTGAAGCAATTTGTCGATTCCCAAAAATTAACTGATGGTTTCATCGAGTTCGAGGAATTTTGCCGCAGCCGCCAGATAAGACTTACGATTTTATCAGCGGGATTCGATTTTTATATCCTGCCAATACTAAAAAAATACGGCTTATCGCATCTTGAGGTTTATAATAATCCGACGCTTATCAAGGATGGGCAGGTTATCCCTGATTTTATTTATTATGACAAAGATACATGCTGGCAATGCTCGAACTGCAAGGGACAGCGAATCAGGGAATTAACCTTGCCGGATGAAACCTCAATATTTGTAGGCGACGGCCATTCGGACAGCCATGGCGCTGAACAGGCAAATATAGTTTTTGCTAAAAGCTATTTAGCCCGCTATCTTGACAGCAGTAATATAAACTATTTTGCGTATAATGATTTTTTCGATGTAGTTAAAAAGTTTAGCGATATATTAAGAGATGGTTAATATTATATTATTGATGGTTGCCGCTTGAGATTTAATTTGACTTTATATTCGATTGATAATAAATTTGCCCTAAGAGGAAGGGAATAATTATATGAAAGCTGTAATAATGGCCGGGGGATTTGGTACTCGATTGAGACCGTTAACATTGAATATACCTAAACCTATGGTCCCCTTGGGCGGTGTTCCGGTAATGGAACATTTAGTTCGGCTTCTCAAGAAACATGGTTTTAAAGATATTTGTTCGCTGCTGTATTTTCAGGCTGACCAAATTAAGGAGCATTTTGGGGATGGCTCCAAGTTTGGCATTAAGATGAATTATATAATGTCGCAGGCTGATTTTGGCACCGCCGGGTCTGTAAAAAATGCCCAGAAGTTTCTTAATGAACAGTTCATAATAATTTCAGGCGATGTAGCTACGGATATCGACCTGACGAAAGCAATTAAATTCCATAAGGATCAGCAGGCAGAGGTTACCATGGTTCTAACCCGGGTCGAAAATCCGCTGGCTTTTGGTGTTGTCATAACCGATAATGATGGCCGCATAACCCGGTTTCTTGAAAAACCATCTTGGGGGCAGGTATTTTCCGACACAGTTAATACGGGCATTTATATTTTAGAGCCGGAAGTATTGAATTTAATCCCGAAAGCAACAGAATTTGATTTTTCCAAAGACCTTTTCCCGAAAATGCTGGCTGATAAAAAAAGACTTTATGGCTGTGTTGCTGATGGCTACTGGCGTGATATTGGCAATGCTGATGAGTATTTCGCCGCCCACCAAGACCTTCTGGATGGAAATTTAAAGCTTGAATCACTTGGCAAGGTTATAGAAAAAGATGGCGCGACAATCTGGCGTGGTAAAAACACAATGATATCACCGAAAGTAAATTTCTCGGGCACCGTAATAATCGGTGATAGGACAAAAATCGGTCCCAGAGCAAAGCTTTTTAATACGGTCGTCGGGAAAGATTCGATTATCGCCCGCGAAGCTGACCTTAACCGAGTGATTACTTGGGATAATGTATCTATTGGACCCGAATCCAAGTTGTCGGAGGCGTTAATCTGCAAAGGCGTTGTTATTGGCGAAAATGCCCTGATTGAGGAAAATGTGATTATCTCTGATAATGCTCAGGTCGGCAGTGAGGCAAGAGTAAAATCCAATGTTAAGGTTTGGCCTGATAAAGAAGTTGAAGCCGGAGCTATATTATCATCAAGCTTAGTCTGGGGCGAACGTTGGACTCGGGAATTATTTTCTGATTCCAAACTTACCGGTATTGCTAATGTGGAGATTTCCCCCGAATTCGCCTCCCGTCTCGGAGCCGCTTATGGCGCGATGGTTGGCAACAATCAAACAGTAATTGTCAGCAGAGATGGCAGTCGGTCATCACGGATGATAACGCGCGCGCTAATTGCCGGGCTGATTTCATCCGGAGCCAATGTGGCTGAACTCAGAACAATCCCAATTCCTGTTCTCCGCTACCAATTAAGTCTGCAAATCGAGGCAGGCGGAATATATGCCCGCGTATCTCCCGACAGCGATAACCATATGGAAATCGTCTTCTTCGAGCCTGGTGGAAGCGATATCCCGACAGCGAAAACCAAATCAATTGAACGGCTGTTTTTACGGGAAGATTTCCGCAGAGCTAATATGTACCAAACCGGTAAAATCGAATTCCCGGAAAGAGTAATCGAATATTATCGCGATGGTTTTTTGCAGGTATTGCAAACCGATGTTATCAGCCAGGCAAAAATGAAGGTTGTAATCGATTTCTCATATGGCGGCGCTTCCAGAGTATTGCCATCAATTCTGGGAGCTTTAGATATAGATGTGGTTTCTCTAAATGCGCATCCCGACCCCGATCGGATATATCAAAGAATGCATGAGGCAAATAAATCTGCTAAACAACTTGCTGCTATCGTGAAATCATTAAAGGCTGACGCAGGATTTAAAATCGGTCCGGGAGCTGAAAAACTTACTGTATTTGATGAACTTGGCAATCAAATTAATAACCAGCATCTGCTGTTAAAGATATTGACTCTTTTCTTGGAAACTAAAAAATGCCAAAGCATAGCGGTGCCGGTTATTGCTTCCTCGGGCGTTGAGTCTATCGCTAAGCTTCATAATGTCGAGGTTATAAGAATCCCGGATAACCATCTGGCTATGATGGATGCGCTCCACAAAGGCGGCGCCGATTTTGTCGGCGGGACAAAAGGAGGCATGATATTCCCCGGATTCCAGATTGGCGGGGATGCCATGTTTGCTGCCGCCAAGATTATTGAACTTATGGCCACAACGGGAAAACAACTCGGCAAAATAAAAGGCCGTTGGTATAGTTTGAAAATCGTTAGTAAAAACGTGCCCTGCAATTGGAGCAAAAAGGGTCTTGTCATGCGCCGTTTGATGGAATATACCAATAGAAAACAAAGAATTCTTGTGGACGGGATACGGTTTAAAAGCGGCAGCGCGCATGTTGCTATTAAACCCGATAGATATAAAGCCTCGTTCTTTATTCAAGTAGAATCAAGGTCTGAAACAGATGCTAAAGCTATTTTGAAAGAATTCATTGCAAAAGTAAAAAATTGGCAGGAAGCAGGGTAATAAGTCAAATACCCTGCTGATTCTATTTTAGCCCCAATACTGTTCACTTAAGGATGATGATTTGAAAATCATTTGAATTTTTTTTGAATAGGGTTGATGACGGGGGGC
>JAGGSN010000189.1 GCA_021159005.1 Candidatus Zixiibacteriota bacterium
CAGAAGATAGTTGTTCTTTGACTAATTCTGCCCTGACTATTTTTTTCCCAGCTTCTATTTTATCTTTTAAATTTGGAAATTTTTTTGATAATTCTTCTAAATCATTTTTGTCAAACAGCCCCCCTTTATGCCCATCAAGTATCGCAGCAATAACCTGATCGTCTGTCTGCTCACCGCTCTCGTAGGTTTCAATTATGCTATTAAGAATTTGTTGTTTAAGCTTACCTGTACCACCTCCCTCTTTTTGTGTTGCTTTACGATATGCTGCACCCCCGGCACCCATAACACCTGTCAACATAATGACTTGAGGTAAAACTTCCTTAGCAGATTTTAACCAATCCTCACCGCTTGTCCACTGACGTTTCTCTCCGCCTTCAACTTCTGCCTCGACTCTTTGTTGTCCCATCTGGGTAACAGCTTCGGTTGATTCTTCAGTGGCAAGAATACCACCAACTCTTGCTGCACCTTTTACCGCTTTCCCGGTTACACCCTTCAATGCTTTCCCTGCAATTTTCTTTACAAGTTTTTTCGGAACAAAACGTGCTCCTGGAAGATTTTTTGCTGTCATGAGAGCCAAGTCAAGGACATTACCTACAGCCTCTGGACCAGCTTCCCATAAACCATGTTTAGTGGCGAGTTCGTTAAATTCTTTTTTGAACTTATTTTCTTCTTCTATCGATATCGGCTTTCCGAATAACTTAATATTTTCTTCATTTCTTTTTTTAAGCCAGCTATCCATTGCTTGATAACTGTCCATACGGTAGGCGGCGGCGGCACCTCCAGCCATTGCACCAGCCACCCTTGCCCCCGGTACAAGAATTGGCGCAGTTACAGCAGCGCCTCCAAGAGTTCCTGCCATCGAAACACCTGAAAAGGCAAGGTTAGGTCCAAGTTCAGCAACATCTCTTTTTGAAACAAGACCGGGGATAAAGTCCCCAGTTTTCTCATATGATTCAGCCAGCCTTTGGTTACGCTTCTCAACCCAATCTACAAATTTATCTGCAATTCCTTTATCAACCGCAGATGCGCCAGCCTGCCCCTGCACTGCCATGATTGCTTTTGCAGCAAGATTTTCTGGAACACGCCCTATAGTTTTTGCAAAAGCCCCAAGCGTCGAGCCTTCGGTAGCAGGACGACCCATCCCTTCATCTCTGGCCCCTGCCCTGCTCTGCTCTATCTCTTTTACACCAGCATCGAACTCGTCCATCAACCA
>JAGGSN010000190.1 GCA_021159005.1 Candidatus Zixiibacteriota bacterium
ATATTTATTTAGTAGGATTATCTAATTGGCGGCCCTTTTTATTTAAATCGTCTTGGTCTATCACCGGTACAACCTCAAACCTCTCTTTCCTATCTAAGTTTGCCAGCTTGTTTAACGACGGTTTTAATTCCTTCTTAATATACTTACTGCTCATCAGCCGCAACAATGCTGAATAATTCAAACGGAATTTAATGGAATCCCCGACTTTTAATCCGCTGGTGTCTTCTCCTACATTTACTACGGTAATGTCGCTGCTTGCCCCGGTCACATTGTAATCAGGATTCATAGGTGTTAATCCTGAAATATCTGTATCCAGTTGTCCTATATTGACAAGTGCTCTGTAACCTCTCTGTCCAGGAGAAACTTCTTCGGAAAAATCATTACTAAAAGGCGTTTGAGCCCCTGTTTCCACTAAAGGTGTTAATCCTTTTTTCTTAATTTCCACTATTTCAGCTTCTAACAACACAACTTCATTGCTCAAGTAAGGCAATGTTTCGCTATTCACCAAATCAGTTCCTAAAAATATCGCTTCACCGATACGGAAGTGATTTATAGGTTTCGGTAATTGACCGCTGAGTACCATAGGTAAAACAACCGATGAGCCGGCAGAAATCATAGATAATTTTCTTTTAAATTTAAGTTCGAGCAGTTCCTTATATAATACCAACTGCATAAACTGATCAACTGAAGGAACTGCGCCCGCCATACAGCCGATATTTGCGCCAATACCCAGAACTTCTATATTGGATAAACGGAAGACATCCTCATAAAAATTGACAAGAGAACCTGGTAATATGCCTTCTCTTAAATCGCCCAGTTCTATCATTATTATCACTTTATGTAGTCTGTTCTGTATTTTTGCTTCATCGTTTATAGCTTTTATCACTGCCATTTCACTGTTTAAGCTAACATTGCATAAAGAAACTATATCCTTAATTGAAGATAAATCAGTCACTCTCAGATACCAAGTTTCAAAGCTGTCATCTATCTTTTCAATAGCGCGAATGTTTGAAAGTCGGGTATCTCCGATTGATTTAATTCCGAGCATCTGCAATGCTTTTAAGGTGTCGCTATGACCGCATAGAACTTTTGTGACAACGGTCCAGGAGCTGCCCTGCCGATCCATCCATTTGTTGATTACACCCAGGTTATATTTTAAAGAATCAATATCAATGATAAGTCGGTTCATTTATGGTATCTCATTTCAGCATACTTGGATGTGAAACCAATTTTCTCATATACCTGTTTGGCTGGATTATCATATTCCACGTGAAGCTTGACATCGCCATCAGCCAGTTCAATGCCCTTTTTAATTATCTTCCCGCCCAAACCTTTACCGCGCATTGACGGATGAACGCAGACCATAAGCAGGATGTTTTCGGGTATATATCCTTTCATATTGGTTCGATGCATTATTAAAGCGCCGACGGGTTTTTTGTCAATTTCTGCCAACAGCACAAAAGCACCCTTAGGTTGATCTGAGTCGATGGCGATCTCAACGGCTCGTCTTGTGTCTTCAAGCGTGTCTTCGAAAGGTTTAATATTCTTATAGATAAAACTCGCTAGTTCTTCTAAGCTGATCCAATCAGGTTTATCGCTTAAGCTTCGAATTTCGTGAATAATAATATCATCAACCGCTTTTTCAGAAGTCTTAATTTCTGCGATCTTTTTATCAATCGTAGTTTCAGTTTCGACATCATGAATAACTGGTTCATCTATTAGTTTTTTGCTTACTGCAACTTCTGAGGCAGCCGGGGGAAAACTCGAAAGAACAGGCGCTGCATCTAATTCCTGAGCCCCCATCATCGAACTAACTTTCTGCAGCGAACACATTATCTGAGTTCGCCTGCTTTCATCTAGATTCTCAAATAGCGATGTAAATTGCTCCTGTAATGGTGGAGGAGCATTTTTTAACAAAGAATCTGCTTTATTGGTTTTAAGTACTATGACTTTTCTTCTATCAGAATCATGGCGAATCCGCTTTACAAGCCCTCTCAATTCCAGGCGATTTACGATTCCAGTAACAGTTGCATTACTCAAACTGATATTTTTCGCAATTTCTCCAATTGATATCTGGTTGTTGCTTTCAATTTCTTTTAAGACGATTAGCTGCGGTCCAGTTAATTTGAATTCTTGGATCAGCTTCTTCGAATGTAAGTCAATGGCCCGCATTATTTTTCTTAAATAAACGAGGACTTGATTCGAAATATCACTGTTTGCCGTCAGCTTTTCGGACTCAATATTATTTTGCATGCTAATATTTAGTGTACTAAATAATGAAAGTCAAGGAAATAAGCTTAGAAAAAGCAAATAAAACGTTGCCAAATTGTAGACAAATAAGTTTTAAATTTTTCATAAGTTATTGAAATTTATAGGGCAAGGGACGGGGGAATAATAAAAGTGTCCGCTGGAGAATTCGCCGTTACCAGTTATGTAATATAAGGTTACTAAATATGGAGGCGGGGGGAATCGAACTCTAATCTTATGTTATAGGGCATTGACTTACGGCAGCGTGTGGCGAAATTGTGGCAGATTTGATATTTGCCTGTTATCGACAAAAAGGGTGGTTATCTACTGCCTTTTTTATTTTAAATCATCCAGCCAATCCCATCAGCATCAACACACTCCCGAAGCGGGCGGGGGGTAATTACCCCCATCCATCTGTTGTCCTGCATAGACTTAATAGAGGTGTGTGGCAGATTTGTGACTATTTAACTATGATAGGCTGTTTGGCAAGTAGCTGTACTATTGCTCTAATCTATTGTTTTATATTGCCTTCCGGCTATTTTAAGTGATTTGCCGAATTATCCTTGCTCCGTTCACACGGGGCTTTTTCAATTCAAAACAAAAGGAGTATCTATGAAAGTCAAGGTCTTAAAGTTAGGCGAAGCCGCCAAGGAAGTCGAGATTCAAGATGGGTCGACATTGCAGCATGTCATCCAGGCATCGGGATTCAACCGCGAACATATGACTGTTACGCTAAACGGTCATCCAGCATTTGACACATCACCTGTTCAGGATGGTGATGTTATCACGATGAACCCGCATATCAAAGGGGGGCAAAGTTGATATGGGATAAGGTAACAGCTCAAATCAGGTTCCATGCCCAGAAGCTCAATGTTCCGATAGAGGCTGTACAATTTTCAGATAATGTCCAACCAACAAGTAACCAGGATGGATTACAGGTTCTATTCAAAGAAAACACAACCGACCCTGTAATACTGAACGAATCCAGCCTTCAAGTAGGTTATCCACTTAAAGAAGACAATCTTAAAAGCATCACCAAAGCTCTTGATAATCATCTCCCAGCTTTGGCTAAAAGTTTTCATCAAAGACAAAAGGATCAGCTTAAACAGCTGGTCCTTTCAGGTGTGGAGGAAAGAAAGACTTCGTTAAACGAATCAATCCAACAAGCGGAGTATACTCTCGATAGCCTGAACCGTCAAATCTTCGAGCTGTCCCGAAACCGTAATCTCGATAGACATATATTAACGCTGTTGGAAAAGCCAATCGTCCCGCTAAACAAAAAGATAATCGATGAATGGGATTGTGTCAATTGCGGTGATTCATGTTGTCCGCATTATGACGGCTCTGAAGAAGAATGCTATGAGGGTATTGAAGATCCTATAACATGTATGATGTGTTCATTCTCAAATTGCTGCTATTGCAAAAATGTTGATGATGCTTGCCGTGAGTCAAATTCAAATCAATGTATCAACTGCAAAATAGAGGATTGCAAATATCAAGGAGTTGTTAATGAAGCAGTTACAGCCTGAATTCACTGTGTACATCGATGCCAAAGCCTGGGCAAAGTTTCAATATTGGGTAAGATTGGCTAATCTGGATGAAGTCAGTGCTCTGGGACTTATTGATGAAATCAAGAATAACGGGATGACAACCGGGCTTATTGTATCTGAAATATATCTCGTTGAGCAAACAGTCAATGGCGCTGAAACAACGCTTGATGATAAAGCCGTTGCCAGCCTTATGATTCAGTTAGCTGCTGAGGATGTAGACGGTTCCCGATTAAAATGCTGGATACACAGTCATTCAGATATGAAAGTATTCTGATCAACTACAGATGATGATTGTTGTGTAATGCTGGCGAACGGTTCGTATTCGGTGTCAATCGCTACAAATATCCGTGGTGATATTCTTACTCGGCTGGATGTTTATCACCCGTGTCATTTAATACTGGATAAAGTACCGACGCAGATTCATTACCCGTGTTCCAAGGAGCTGGAGAAAATCTATGAAGCTGAATTCATTGCCAAAGTAACACGAACAGATATTACAGCAAAACAGAGCAACAAGTTTGTTCCCACAATGGAGTTTTCACCTGAGGAGGAACTCGAACTTGCATTTAATCAGGGAAATATCAATATGGAAGAATACCAGCAATTATCCGGGTATTCAATATTTGACGATTTATAAGGAGGATTAATGGATGATAAATACATTCGTCAGCAGGAGCTGGTAAACCAGAAGAAGTTGGCAAACCTGCATGCAACAATAATAGGCTGTGGAGCAGTAGGAAGTTTCACTGCCCTTTCACTGTGTAAGATGGGAGTCGGGCAATTGACTCTGATTGATAATGATAAGGTTAGCATCGAAAATCTGCCAAATCAGTTTTTCAGGGAAGACGACATAGGTGAAAAGAAAGTGGCCGCCTGTATGGAGCTTCTCAAAGATTTTGATAACCAGGTAAATGTAGAAGTACTGCCGCGACCATTCATCAAACAGAAATTGGAAGCGGATATAGTTATATCAGCCGTTGATTCAATGAATGTCCGCAAGCGTATCTGGAATTCAGTGATTACTCACAGAACAGTGAAGCTTCTGATTGATCCGAGAATGGCATCTCAGGTCATTCAGGTTTATTCGGTAAAACCGGGTGTCCCTAATGGGTCGAAAGCCTATGAGGCAACATTAGTAGACGACTCTGAAACTCTTGAGGAACGCTGTACTGCCCGGTCGATCATCTATTCGGTTTTACCTTTGGCGGGATTAGTCTGCAGACAAGTTGCAGCGTTTGCCAATGATGATTGGATTGAACCTGCGTTAACGCTCGACTTGAAAACACTAACGCTTATAAGAAAGGGAGTTCAAATATGATAAAAGCATGGAAAACGATTATAACTGTTGTCTCCGAAATCATTCGTCGCCTTGTATGCAGGAGGTAGCCGATGAAGGAAAATGATGTTGAAGAGCTTGCTAAGTCTGTCGGTACGCTGGTTGAGAAGATATTGAAGATTGTATTGAGTAAGGACGATGAGCCTGTAGATAAGGATGACGATTCTGATTAAAAAGAACGGGGAGTAACATGACTCCCCGTTTTGTTTTTTTACTCCAATTACTTCAGCAGAAGCATCTTCTTTGTATCAATGAAATCACCGGCTTGGATTTTATAGAAATATATTCCTGATGGAAAACCGCCAGCATTCCAAATTACTTGATAATGTCCGGCAGATTGATCAATATCAATTATAGTTTCAATGTGGCGACCAAGAGGATCATAAACATCAAGCTTAACATTAACAAAGTGGGAAAGAGAGTAACTGATAGTTGTTGAAGCGTTGAAGGGATTCGGATAGTTTTGTTTCAGTAAACAATTTAATGGCAAACTGACAATATCCTCTAATATATCAGTAGCTTCGCAACCGACTCCATATGCACCTATATTCATTTCATCTTGACCAGTTTCAACACAGGGCGAGTTCTCCGCTAACCAAAAATTTAGATTATCGGAATCACAGAATAAAGGATCAGTACTAATATTACCTTCACCTGGCCAGAGAGTACCTTGAATATCACAGTAAGTGATTATGGGATCCGAATGTTCATCATTAATATGAATTTCGGATGCGTCATTAGACCAAAATATTGTATTCAAGATTGTTGGGTAAGAGATGTCTAAATATAGGCCCGCTCCAGATTGAACACATAAATTTTCCGTAATAGTGACATTGGACATTTCGAAAGTGGAATATTCAGCACTAACACCACCACCATAATCGGCTTCATTGCATGCAATGGTAGTATTAGAAATTACTAAAGTGTCATAACTACAACAATTAATAGAGATTCCTCCACCCATTGTAATAGCGATATTAGAAATAATATTGTTAGAGTCAATTGTAGGATATGAATAGCATATCCAAAGACCCCCACCTTCTAACGCAAAATTATTGGAAATAACATTGTTTACAATTATAGGATTAGAACCACTCCAACAAAAGATTCCCCCGCCGCTTCTATTGGTTGAGTTTTGGGTAATAACATTATTAGTAATAAATGGACTTGCATAACGACAACTAATACCGCCTCCATATTCACCGCGTCCGTTACAAATTGTAAATCCAAGAATAGTAGGCCATTGGTCAAATTCATGAGGAGGAAAACTCCATATTTTTATTACTGTCTCTACCGAATCTCCATTAATAATTGTTTCATGAATGTGGGATGTATCGCCAGAAATTAGAAAAAGTGAGGCAAGTATAATACCATGCCCATTGAAGTTGATATTCTCAACATAAGTCCCTGGCTGTACCAGCACAGTATCCCCATCGGAACTGACGTCAATACCGCTTTGGATTGTGGCATAATCCGCAGGGATATTAATTATTGTCGCTGATAATGATATCACCGCAACAGCAATGAACAGCATAGTTAAGATGAATAATCGTTTCATATTATGCTCCTTTTTTCATTTTTCATTAATTAAATCATCTATTTCTTTCAGACTTTATCTACTTTTGTCAATAATTTACCTCCTTACAGTATTTGGATTGTTTGCACTCAATGAAAATAGACAGATTTATAGTCCCCAATCATGAAGGCTTCTTTTCAATGCGAAACCGTTAATTCTCTCATCCGCAATATAATATAAACACACTAACAGTCAATATAATAATGAATTAATAGGCTATTATTATAACTATTTGTCTATTTCATTATCCTCCCTCTAATCATTTATTATTTCAACAGTTACGGAGGATTAGAGTATGGATATTCTTGTTTTACTTGGAAATAGAATCAGACAACTTCGGAAAAACCTGAAATTAACTCAATCGCGCTTGGCGGATAAGGCTGGTTTGAGCACAAATTTCATTGCTCTCCTTGAGAAAGGCAAACGGTCTGCCTCCGTGGATACGCTGTTCAGAATATCCAAAGTCCTCAAGGTTGAGTTGAAGGAACTGTTCGATTTCCCAGAGAAGAAGACAAAGGTTCAGCTTGCCACTGATGAATTGGTGAAGCTTCTTAAGCGGAAACCTGCTGATGATATTCTGATGGTTAAAGATATTGCTGATATAATTCTTCGCTGGAAAAGCCCGAAGAAGAAACGTAACTAACCATCGATAATAATAGCTGGCTACCATAGTTCTTATACCATCAAAAAGGGACTTTAATTGTCGTTAGTGAAAAATTAGTTGGCATTGCTTAAGATGAATGATATTGGTAGTATTAATAAGGCAGGGAAATGGAAATGGAAACCGTTGAGGTTTAATAGAATCTCCTAATTCTGTCCCCCCTCTTTAGGATTTGCTGAAAAACGATATTCTATTCAATCGATGCTTGTTCAAAGATTAATGTCTCAAATCAATTGTTGATGCATTGAATGTTACCGGTACATCTTCCGCATGATTATTCCAGAAATGAAATCTCAGATCACGTTTACCATCTTTAGCTCTGGTATTGGCTATTGTGTGGCGGTTCGTTTCTGTTGTTCGAACTCGTGTCATGTAAATAGTGGCGATTTTACCTGTACCGGGTAATAATGGCGCTGAATCTATTTCAGGGTCAGCTGATTCCATTATGAAAATGAATACTTTGTTATGTTCGGGAAATGCCCTGTAAAACTGCTCATAGAAATGCTCACAGCGAGTGCCCCTAAATGATACTGAGTCTACTCGAAAACCAAGTTTTTCATATCCCAAATCAAGCGGGATTTGCATACCGGAGAGCGTATCATGATTTATTAGAATCAAGTCAACAGTAATAATTTGTTGCTCCTCCTGGTCGATAATACGGTTTACTCTTAAACTTAGATTATTGGCGTTTGCTGTAGCCGAAAATGCAAGACCAATTACCAATGCGAGAATAGTTTTAATGTTCATTATGTTGTCTCCTTTACTTTATCTATTTTAAGAAATATCTTCTTTCAATTAAAATGTTTGTAAACATAATTATTTCGCCCTAAGGATGGGTCCATAAAGCGCGCTCCGTAATAATACAGGTCAAAATCGTATGTGTCATCATGCTCGTTGCCATTTTATGTATATAATTCAAATATTAAATCCTCTTAAAAATAGTTAAAATTTCCTTAAAAGTATAAGATTAGGACCTTTTTCTAAGTACTTTGTAAATCTATGACCTTCTTCGAATATATTATCAGAAATCTTAAAATTCCAGCTTTCGATAGTACCAGTCATATATTCCCATGTACTTAAACCTATGTTAAAATACCTTGTTTTCTTTTTATTCCTTTCATAGAAATCTATCCCCCAAATAGATTTCTTAATTGATTTTATATCTAATTCAGATAATATCTTCAAAGTATCAGAAATTGCTGGAACAACCTCGTTTTCTATTGCAGTATTCCAAATAACTTTATAATCTTTAGAATCTGCTAAAATATAATATGGATTAGGTATGGTTAAAGTGTTAAGATATAAATTTATTAAATCAATTAGCTTATTTTTATTAATAATCTCAGGCAGGTATTTGCGAATCAATTTTGAGAACCTAGTTGCACCATCACCAAATATATAAATGGTCGAATCACATGTATTAAAC
>JAGGSN010000191.1 GCA_021159005.1 Candidatus Zixiibacteriota bacterium
GTATCAAAATACAGGAGTTTAAACGTGAAGATTCCTGAAAATGAATTATTCAGCAGCAGTAGGTCGGGTTCCGACCAGAGGGAAAAACCCGACATTTCAGCAGGATTGGGATGCCTTTTGAGGATGCGTCAGGATGGTCCGCCTTAGGCGGATACGACATCCTGACGCCAGAGCATATATAATGAGGCAGCCCACTCCCGCCTCAAGCGGAAGTGGGCTACTTGGATTGCTGCCGACATAGCTGTAGGGATTGAGGAAATCCTTCACCGGGTCGACGGTTATAAATCGCCCTAAGGATGGGTCCATAAAGCGCGCTCCGTAATAATGCAGGTCAAAATCGTATGTGTCATTATACTCGTTGCCATTATATGTAAAGCGTCCCGGCGTGCCTGTCAGGATATAGAATTTTTCTACAAAAAAAATCAATTACCCATACCAACAGCAACTTTCCATGACCCATCTTCCTGTTTTTTCCAAACATTGAAGTATTTGCCGTAGCTGGTTCTCTCCTCACCGGTTGAATCGGGCTGGATGACTGTATAAAAACCCCAGGTGTAGCCAAAATCTCCGGATTTGGCTGCTTCGGCACTTTGCGGCTCCCATTTCATTACATAATTACTACCGGGAACATCCATGCTTTTATAAATAGCCTCTCTGCCAACAATCGGGTATGACCGGGTTGGTAATTGAACGGCATCTTCCGTAAGATATTGACTAAATGCCTTCAAGGCGCCTATTTCCTCGGAAAGCTTTGAAAAATCCCTGTCGGCTTGAAGCAATGCTTCCTTTTCCTTATCAACATCAACCGTGGTTTGGCATCCCTGAATTAGTATAACCAGAAGCATTATCCCAATAACGGATTTGTACGATTTCATTTAACTATCCTTTCTCATATTCTTGTATATTGTCTGATTGATTGCTCAGGCGTTTGCTCAGGCTTATGCGTTCCTCAACATTATAGCCAAGTTCCTTATAAAAAGCTATAACTTCATGATTTGTCGAGCGCACCTGAAGGTTTAATTTTGGGCAGCCGATAAGGGCAAGTTTTTCCTCCGCCGAACGCATTAAGGCTTTGCCGATACCATGCCGTCGATATTGCCGTCTGACTGCGACATAATAGACCCAGCCACGATGACCATCAAACCCAGCCATAGCCGTCCCGACTATATTAGATTCGATTTCAGCCACTAAAAACAGCTCTCGCTGGACAGCCAATTTCCTTTTAATATCCAAAACAGGGTCATTCCAAGCCGGCGAATCGGGAAATGCTTCTTGCCAGAGTTTGACTACATCTTTTTCATCTGATTCTTGGTATGCTCGTATTTTCATTGTGTCAGAATTATATAAAACAATTACATTGTTTTCCAGTATTTTCGTTTGATGCCATTTCCCGGCTCCTCAAAGCTTGACCATTCGAAACCCTTTTCTATCAGGAATTGATGTCTTTCGTTATCAATGTCATTGTTGCCCGGGCAGAGAATAATCATCCCGCCGGGTTTTGTTGCCCGCATCATTTCGCGGTATTCTTCCGCAGGCTCATCGCCGAAAACATGAGCGCACATAGTAATATCAGCAAACCGGTCGGGGAATGGGATATCAGCGATAAGCCCATCGATGCAGTAAACATTGCTTAAACCGAGTCTTGCCGCTTTATCTTTGATAAACGCCCGCAGATTGTCAACAGGTTCGACAGCGAACAGAGTCCGGCACAACCGCGCGGCTATGAATGCAAGACGTCCTGTACCGGCGCCAATATCGATTACGGTTTTGCCGTTAAAATCAGCGATTGACAGAAGCTCGCCTGAGTCCCAGCCATGAAAAGCTAATTTGTCATAGGCATCGGGATTGACTGCATATACGATAAGGTCATCGATTGATTGTAAAACGGATATTTCCGCCTGACGGATAACATCCGGGTTGCTTGGATGTTTGTCGTCTATCATCACTTTATCAAGCCAGCCATTTGTTTCGGGGCATTTGCTGCGCATATACCATTCGACAGCCGGGTTGGCCTGCAGGGCAATAGCCAGTTCGGTTTCGGGCATTCCCCATTTCGGCAGCCAGCTAAGCTGAACCCGTTCGAGCAGAAGCAGGGCATTGAATGATATTTGCGGGATGTCTATCCAGTTAGCGGGCATGGTCTGTATCCAAGTCAATAAACAAGCTCATTATAATCACGGTCTTACAACAAATTGCTATGCTATCAAAACGGTAAAGCAACAAACTCCCCGCAATATGCTATGTGATTATCAATAAGAATCTTAAAAGTATAATTATCACTTAAATGATTTAGTTTAAATTTAGGAACTGGATTATTAAAAAATATCATGCTTTTTTTTCCATCTTTATATTCAATAACATATTCATAATTGAAAGGAGCTAATAAAACCCTATTATATTTGATTTCTATAGTATCGCTATTAAGAATAACTTTTGAAATAAATTGCCTCTTACAGAAACAACATAAAGGGGACGCTTTTATTTTATTTATATATTTTTGTCTTATATTATAATCTAATAAAGTATTTAAAGTTTCTCTTTCTGCCTCAGATCGACATACGATAAACGATAGATTATTTTCTAATGGCAAATATAACGGTACAACTACCTCAGCATGCCTGTGATATACTATATTTCTCTTTTCTAATTCGCTTACAGGAAAATTGTGATAAATTTTTTCAAACGGAAGATATTCGAGATTGATTACATTATCATAAACTTCACAATTAGAACCGGCAAGACTTTCATCGCTAAATTTAATATCAGTCATTGAAAGCACTTTAACAGAATCAAATACTAAATAAATTGGGATTGGGCAATGGGCTTTATATTTAGGTGAACAAATACCTTCGGGGCAAAATCCTTCAATATTATGTAATGCTGGCGTTTTAGGTCTGAAATATAATCTTGCATAATCATGTACCCAATCATCAGTGTTTTGAATAACATCCTGACGAGCGCTATCAATAGTCAACAAATTTTTATTTTTAGCAAGATTGCGAGAGTATAAATATCCTTCATTAAGTATTTTAATTACATTGTCAATATCAGAATAATGGAATAGATATTTTGACCACCAAGATGGTTCAACTTTTGCAGACCACTGATTAATGATTTCTTGAATACTGCTAATAATAATCTCTTATGAATTTAGAGGGATTTTATTTCGCTTTCATCCGAGCAATTATCAAAAAGCGTTAAATCATCTATTGTGTGTTCAAGCTGAATTGCTTGTATTCCACCATTACTAATTATCTTTAATGGCTTGAAGATTGGCAGCTTAGATAATAGAGCCAAAACACTATCAGGATTATCTATTCCTAATTCTTTTATATCTGTTATCCTGCACATTTTTTTATCGCGAACAAATTGCCATAATTCTAATAAACCAAATCCAGTGTTATCACCTTCCCATTGCAAAATTGATTTATTATTTTCAAAATCTATTTCAATTCCTTCATTAATTTTGCTGGCAAAAAACTCCTCATTGTTAGAGATAGCAAATCTATTTTTATCTTGCAGTAAATCAATCAAATCAGTTTTTAAAGAATTGAAAGAATATGCTGAAGGTTCGTTCATTAACCATTTGCGCATTTCTTTAATATCTTTATGCTCTGGAATTAATGGCTTCTCGGTAATATGCACATAAATATCGATAGGTAATTTGTATAAATATCTCTTCATTAAAGGACTTACATCATTCCAATCTAACTCTCCATTGCCGCATCCCAATTTTGGGAAAGCAATAGAATTAATTCTAGCGCGGCTGTAGCTTTTTACAAACGACTTGAGACCTTCCTCGACGTAAGAAATATTTGATGGTTGTCTCCAATGTTTTTTAGTAGGGAAGTTTAGAACCCACTTGTTCGGTGTTCTATATAACCACAAAGAGCCAATATTAGTTTTTCTATTTTCACATCGTTTTTGATATTCTTTAAACATCTCAGGAAATAGTCGCTTAAATTCCTTAGCTAAACCTTTTCCCATCGCTCCGACAGTATTAACTGTATTTACTAATGTCTGAGCAGGAGATTCAAATATGTTTTCATCAACTTCTATATACATTTTATGCAACCATTACTAAACTGCATTTAATATTAATACTACAATGTCTAATATTCACTAATTTTCATCATTTTTCAAGTAATTTCTCTATATTTTTAATAACAAGCTGCAACCAAGTTGCTATTATTTTTAAAACTAAAGTGGATTTTCCAAATCCTAATTAACAACATGTATCGCCTTCTTATTAGCCTGCAAACCCGCCTCCATCATCGCCTCGGATAATGTCGGATGGACTGCCATTATCTTTCCCAAATCCTCAGTGGTGCCGTCAAGTTCCATTAATGTCGTGCCGGCAAAGATTATATCGCCGGCATGCGGCCCGAATATATGTATGCCCAGCACGGCATCGGTATCAGCATCGGCAATAACTTTCGTGAAACCCTCCCCGGCTAATGTGGCAACCGCCTTGCCAGTTGCGCGATAAGGAAATTTGCCAATTTTAATATTCCTGCCGGATTCGTTCGCCTCTTTCTCGGTAAGCCCGATGCCGGCGATTTCCGGGTCGGTGAATACCGCATAAGGCACCGCTTTCCAATCGGCGCTATGAGCCAAACCGGCAGCATTCTCCGCCGCTATTATTCCCTCATGCGAGGCTTTATGCGCTAATAGTATTCCGCCGGCAACATCGCCGATAGCGAAAATATTCGATATATTTGTTCTCATCCGGCTATCGATACCTATAAAACCGCGGGAATCGGTCTTAATGCCGACTTTTTCCAGATTAAGTCCGGCCGAGTTGGGTTTCATACCTGCCGAGATTAGCAGCATATCGAATTCAAAATCTTTCCTGCCGCCGGGTGTTTCCGCCTCAACTTTAACCTGGCCGCCGCTTACACTTGCGGAGGCAACTTTGGACGATGTTAATATCGTCATCCCCTGCTTTTTAAGCGCCCTTTCGGAGGCAGAGCAAAGGTCGGCATCCAGCATAGGCAGAACCGAATCCAGCAGTTCGATTATCGTTACTTTCGAACCAAGAGTATTGTAAACCGTTGCCATCTCCAAACCAATCGGCCCGGCGCCTATAACTCCCATATTTTCAGGCACAAACGGCAGGTCGATAGCACAGCGCGCATCCACAACTGCTTTGCCATCGGTTTTGATAAACGGAAGCTCTATCGGGGAAGCGCCTGCGGCAATGATGAAATAATCAGATTGCAGTTTTTGCTTGCCATTGCTGTTTAACACTTCGATTTCATTTTGGGAAACAAACGAGGCTTGCCCGCTAATAATTTTTACACCAGCTTTCTCAAGCAGGATTTTCACTCCGCCGGTAAGACGTTTGATAGTGTCGTTCTTGTGTTTTTTCAATTTCTCGATATCGATTTCGATATTATCGGCGGTAAGGCCAAGCCGTTTGGCGCCCTCGATAGTCCGTTTCAGTTCGGCAACATACAGCAAGGCTTTCGAGGGGATGCAACCCCAATTCAAACAGACACCGCCAAGATATTCTTTTTCTACAATGGCTGTTTTTATACCAAGTTGGGCAGCCCTGATAGCCGCAACATAGCCGCCGGGACCAGCGCCAATAACAATTAGCTCAAATTTCTCAGTCATCTTTTCTCCCGATTTTTTCGCTCTTTTTTAAACGTTAGGGCTTTTTCGCAATTTACCTTTTCCTCATCGGTCTGAACAAGCAAAGGGGGCACAGTCTGCGGTTTGCCGTTTTTATCAAGACTTACAAACGCCAGGAATGCCTCGGAGGTCTTTTTGTTATCGCCGGTATCCATATCCTCGGAAAACACCTCGACTTTGGTAACCAGCGAGGTGCTGCCGGTGAAGACAACCTTAGCTGTCAGATGAGCCAATTGGCCAACTTTGATAGGGTTAAGAAATGACAAACCGTCGATAGAGGCAGTAACGCAGATTGAATTGCAATGCCTGTGCGCCGCTATCGCTCCCGCCAGGTCTATCCAGTGCATGACCCGACCGCCTAAGACATTACCAAGAACATTGGCGTCATTGGGAAGCACCATCTCGGTCATTTCAACTTGTGATTCTGAAGGCGATTTGGGTTTTAAGTCGGGCATATATCCTCCCAAGAAAAATTCTGTTATTCTCAAATTTACAGCATCGATTTAGGATGTCTGCTGGCTAATATTTTTACTATACGCTTAACTTAATATGAGATTAATAATGAAGTCAACTCTTTATGGAATAGCTTATTGATATAATCAAGATTAACTTTCAAAATTCTCTGCCTGCTTAGTTACACATCTGCAGAAACCGTGAAAAATCGCGCATATTCCGCCCATCATAGAAAAAATCCCCCAAAATAAGGGACGGCCAAAAACATGAGCAAACGTTGGCTCGGAATGCGGCAAAAGTAAAATGCCCCAGGTTATCAAGTATGCTCCAACTGCTATGCAAGCATGTCCGAAAACCAAAGCGGCAGCGCGTCCGGAACTACAAGCAAGATATAAAAGCGCTCCGCCGATAATAACCGGTATTATCCCGCCCATACTTACAGATTTTATCATCATGTAAATCCCTATGACTATTAAGAACGATTCCTAAAGCTGCCGTAATTCTGCTTGGTTTCATGTCAATTAATCTCTTTCTAAGTCTTGCATTAATGAACTTCAACAATTATCTTATTATCAAAATAAATAATTGATAGGTAAAAATCAACAGGCAAATTAGTCGAGGCAAAAGCATGGGGAAAACCAACAATCCAATCCGTGATTTTATAAAAATACACTATAAACATTTCAACGCCGCAGTAATTGTTGAGGCGGCTCAAGCCTGGGTCGGACATCTTGACAAAGGCGGCAAGATGTTGCTAACATTGGCCGGAGCTATGAGCACCGGCGAGATAGGTATCTCGTTAGCTGAGATGATTCGCAAGGACAAAGTCCATGGCATCTGTGCAACCGCCGCTAATCTCGAAGAGGATATATTCAACCTGGTAGCTCATAGCCACTATAAACGTGTGCCGCATTATCGCACATTATCCGCACAACAAGAGCTTGAACTCCTTAAAAAGAAAATGAACCGAGTTACCGATACCTGTATCCCCGAAGAAGAGGCGATGCGGCGAATCGAACGCAAGCTTCTCAAGCTCTGGCAAAAAGCGGACAAGGCACACGAGCGATATTTTCCGTATGAATATATATATCAGCTTTTAAAAAGCGGCGCATTGGACGATATCTGCGAAATCGATCCTAAAAATTCATGGGTTCTGTCAGCATATGAAAAAAATATACCCATATTCACTCCCGGATGGGAGGATTCTACGCTTGGCAATGTCTTTGTCGCAAATGTAATCAGGGAAGAACTAAGCTCGTACAACTGCCTGAAAAGCGGTCTCGAACAGATGGAGCTTTTAGTAAACTGGTATCGTGAGAATACAAAGGATAGCGCTATTGGTTTTTTCCAGATAGGCGGCGGTATTGCCGGCGATTTTGCTATTTGTGTTGTGCCGCTAATCCAGCAGGATTTAAAAGAGGATTGCCGTCTTTGGGGCTATTTCGCCCAGATATCCGACAGCACAACCTCTTATGGTTCATACAGCGGGGCGGTGCCTAATGAGAAAATCACCTGGGGCAAGCTTGGCATCGACACCCCGCGTTTTATTATTGAGTCGGATGCCTCGATTGCGGCGCCGCTGATATTTGGCTATGTGCTGGGTAAATAGTAGATATTCGAGGTGATAAGCTGCGGTAAAATATTATATTGCTTAAATGAATCCGCAATTTTTCTAATTATTGTAATAGGCATTCGGCCAAGCAAATAAATCAACTTTTTCCTTGACAGAATTTCTATCCTTAGATAAAATTTTGTGGTTAGGTAAGTTGTTTTGCAGCCGATGATAATATTAAAAGATAAGCTCTTTTTATTTATCTAAGATGAAGGAGGTTTTATTGAAAATTATTTGAACAATTAATATCTTTTTAGCAAACAGTAAAATTTTTAACATCTAACCCTAAGGAGGGATAAATTTGCTGGCAAAACCATTTAAAAAGCTGTCGGTGATATTGCTGATAGCTTTGCTCGCTGGTGTTGCCCTTGCGGGAACAACCGGCAAGATTGCCGGAGTAGTTACCGATGAGCAAACCGGTGAGCCTCTACCCGGTGTCAATGTAGTAATCGCTGGAACAAACATTGGCGCTGCCTCAAATATTGAGGGGAAATTTTTTATAATTAATGTTCCCCCCGGAAAACACACCTTGAAAGTTAATCTCATCGGCTATAGACCGCTTGAGGTTCAAAATGTTGATGTTTCAATCGACTTGACTACCGATCTTGCACTGGAACTATCAACCAAGGCAATAGATGTGGGAGCGATCGTGGTTGAGGCCGAACGCCCCATTATCGAAAAGGATGTAACGTCAACCCGTTTACGGATTACACCTGATGAAATTACTAGCTCAGTAGTAAGCGGTATCCTCAACCGCGCTGCAGTAAATGCCGGCAGCGTGCTGGGTTCTTTCCGCGGCAGCCGTAGTGGAACCGGTGAGGTTGTTTATCTTCTCGATGGAGTTAATCTTACCAATCCTTTGGGGGCGGCGCAAGGTGCCGGTGTCGGTTCCGGAACCGAACATGGCATGGCAACATTCATCCCCGATGAAGCTATTGCGGAAGCCGAGGTTTTAACTGGCGGATTCGGAGCCGAGTATCCAAGCGTGCAGTCTGCTGTTATTAATATCGCCTCAAAGGATGGCGGACAATCTTACAGCGGTAAATTCAAAACCAAATCCTCGCTGGATGTTATACTTGGCAGGGATAACTATCTTGGCGAACGAACTTACGATGAGGATGGCATACCGCTGAGGATACAACCGACATATAATGCCGATGGTGAAATTGAAAGCTGGGAATGGACAAACGATCCGTATATTGATGATTACCGAAGAAATAAACTCTTTGAATTCCGTCAGCACGACTGGTCTTTCGGAGGCCCGATTCCTTTGGATAAAGTTAGCATTCCCGGTGAAATGTCCTTCTTTACCTCGGGAACATATTCTTTCAACCGCGATACGCGTGATTACAGATACTGGCGTAAAACTCAATCTCTTCAGGGTAAACTTACTTACAACATAAGTTCATCCAAAAAGATTACCGTTTCCGGTCTTTCCTCTAAGTCAGATTTTGTGCTCCGGGATGGCGGCACAAACGGTCTTGACAAATTGCTTTACCTCACATGGGGAAAGGAAGTTAATTTTTCCGGACCCGTTTATTACAGCATCGACGGCGAGTATGTAAGGCCGCAAACTCTGGCTGAGGTCGCCGAATACTGGAATGACCTGCTTCATGAAAATTACCCTGATACGGATTTGGTTATTACAGCCGACAGCCTTCAGCAGTATTATGTAATAACCCCATTAGGAGTCGATACGGTTTATCAAACCACTCCTTATGGATGGATTGTGGCTGAGGGTAGAACCAACGATGAAGCTGATTCGGCCTTCTTCTATTATCTTGACATGATTACCGACTCTGCTAATGCTTTTCCTGTAGATGCTAACAACAATACTATCCCCTTTGATACATCAATGACAACCGCAGTAAATGCCGCTATAGACAGCTTGGAAAATCAGGGCTGGGCGCGCACTTATACAGGTTATGATATGTCATTAAGCCAGTACCGCAACGAATCGTGGTCTGATGAATTTTCAATTAAATTCACCAACAACCTTAGCCCGAGCAGCTTTTACAATTTGAGCTTTTCGCGGTTTACAACCTCAAGGGATGCCAGGACTCTCGACCCATGGGATAATAATCCGCTTTCATTCGGCGAGATGCTGGAAGAAAGGTTCTTATCTCCCGGTCAAATTGAATATCTAAAATTCTGGATCAATCCAATGAACCTTGGACGCCGCAGAACAACCGATGACGGTCAGAAAGTATATTCATTCAAAGGCGACTTCACAAGCCAGATAAATGATGCCAATTTAGCTAAAATGGGTTTTGAGTACAAGAAATTCGATCTTTATAAAGAACATACTTCAATAGCTTCCGGCGGCAATTCATACAATGATATTTTCCATGTTAAACCATGGCAATTAGGCGCTTATATCCAGAATAAACTGGAAAGCGAAGGCATGATTCTTAATATTGGATTGCGTTTTGATTATTTCGACCCGAATACCTTTGTGCCGAGCGATTTTTCTGATCCGTTATTGCCTGAATATGAGCATGATACGCAAAATATCGGCAATATATTCAACCTTGAGAAAAGATTAAAAGGTCCGGTGAGCGCTAAAACAAAGAGCCAGATTTCCCCGCGAGTTGGTGTAAGCTACCCTATCACCGAGAAAGATGTGCTTCATATAACCTATGGCCACTATTTCCAACTGCCTATGTTCGATTATTTCTATATGAATCATGGTTACGATCTCAGAGGCGCTTATAAATATGTTGGCAATCCTAATCTTGAAGAGGAAAAGACTGTCGCCTATGAGGCAGGCCTTGAACATGGATTCAATGACTTTTTCAAACTGGCTATAACCGGCTTTTTCAAGGATGTTTCAAACCTGACCAACTATAAAAAAGTAATCTCTACTTCGGGCATAATCTGGGTTCGCAGTAATAGCGATTATGCAAGAATGAAAGGTTTCGAACTTACGTTTTCACAGAGGTCATGGAATAACATTTCCGGTGTGGCAACATATACCTACCAGATATCTCGCGGTCGGGCTGCGGATGATTACCAGTCATTCCAGGATGATTACAACAACCTTAAACCCAGAACCGAGGACTACCCGCTTGATTCCGACCAAAGACATACAGCCAGAATCAATGTTAATTACCGCATCCCGAAAGACAAGGGATACATACTTGGCGATTGGGGCATTGATGTATTCTGGATCTACGGTTCGGGAACGCCATATACTTCTTCGAATACCCCACCTCCTCCAGCGCTGCCGGATATTAATGGTGAAACATTCCCGTACTCATGGAGACTTGATTTGAGATTCGATAAAGGCTTTCAGCTTTATAAGACTTTTCAAACCAAGATATTCTGTGAAATTAGAAACGTTACCGACCGCGCTGACATTATAAATTCTTATGATGTCAAACGTTATAATCTGTATGGAGAACCTGGCGGACAATTTGCCGATCCGGGTGTTTATTCAGCCCCGCGCAGAATATTGGTGGGTATGGAGGCAAGATTTTAGGATTATGACCAAATCAAATTGGATAAATGTCTGGAAAAAAAGATATGGAGGAATTTCATAAAATGAGAAAAATCCTTAAACCGGGTATTAAAGTTGGCTTGATTATTTTTTGTGCCATTTTAATATTTGGTCTATCAGGACCAAATCTTATGGCAATGAATAAGCAAGTTGCCCAAAACCCGATGTATTACTCTGGAATGGGAAAAGTGTTCCAGGGAAGCGATACGTTAGTATGTAATGTTGGAATGGTAGAAAACTTTATAGGTAATTCAACCTATACTAAAGCCACCGGCACCCAGGAATGGAGCATCTTGATAGGCGATGATTCTCAGGCATATTCCTCAATGGTCTGGAAAACGCCTGCCGTCTATCAAAATAACAGCTATCTGTATTTCGGCAGCCTGCGCTTAGGTTATCAGGATCATATCATTCACTTGGCTGAAGATAGGGCTACAAATATTGTAGTTAAAAAATATGGCGTTGACGAAGACGCCATAAGCCTTTTTGATACCGATTTTTATATTGATGACCAATCTTCTATTGTGCCGGCAGCCTACAAAGTTGGCGTTGGCATCCGTCAGAAAACCTATGCCTGGTCCGAGTCGTATAGAGATGATTTTATCATCTATGATTACTGGATATATAATCTATCCGGAGATGTAATCGATTCGCTTTATGTCGGTTTTCACAACGACGCTGATGTTTCCTTGGCCGAAGGCGGCTCGGGCGATCAGCAGTGGAGTATTGATGATTTGCCCGGCTATTACCGCGATGATGTTGCCAAGGAGTATATCTCCTATGTGTTCGATGGCGACAACCCTAATATTCCCGGCGATGATTTGGGCGGACACCGTTCACCTAAAGAGTCTGCGGGTTATATAGGCAGCCGCCTGCTGTTTACCCCACCGCGTAGCGGAGCAGCCAGCAGCGATACAACTATTCAAACCGGACACGGTTGGTGGAATTGGAATAACGACCCTTCGGAAGCTAACGGTTTTAAAGACTGGTATGAAAAATTAATTAAAACTGAGTTTATGGCTCCGCCTCCATCGCCGTTTGACTACCGATATTTCCAGAAATGCGGACCCTTTTCAATACCGGCAGACGATTCAATTCGTGTAGTCTATGCTTTTGGTGTTGGTGAAGGATTAGAGGGTTTGCGTGAAAACCTCGAATGGGCTGATTACCTCTACGAACATAATTGGATTGGACCTGCTGCGCCGATACCTCCGGCCTTTACTCTTGTGCCCGGCGATGGTTTTGTTCAGCTCGATTGGGATGTTGAATCTGAAGCTTCAATAGATCCTTATAGCGGCGAACAAGACTTTGAGGGTTATCGCGTCTGGAGAGAAACCTCTACCGGCTGGTCGCTTCTTATGGAGTGTGATTTAGTAAACGAAATGGGATTCAATACTGGCCTTGTTCATTCATACACAGATTACGACGTGATAAATTTCTTTCAATACGCTTACGCTGTAACGGCTTATGACAGAGGAGACCCGATTAACAATATTGAGTCGCTGGAATCAGGCAAGGAAGGAACCAAACTTACAGTCGAACCGGGTATTTACAATAATACCGCAAATGCCGAGGCAACCGGCATACATGTTGTTCCCAACCCGTTTGTTGCCCAGTCGGCGCCAAATTTCGGCTTTACTCCTACTACAAATAATCCATCCACCGAAAGAATACTGTTTGTTAACCTGCCGCCTAATTCCACTGTCAAGATTTATACTTTGACCGGCGATATGGTTACTACTGTCCAAAATATTGAAAATACAGACAACGCCGACCTTGGCTGGCAGACAACAGCATCCTGGGACCTTATAACTGATCATATGCAAACCATTGTCTCCGGTTTGTATCTGTATGTTGTTGAGGCTCCGGGAACAGACGATTTCATTGGCAAATTTGCTGTGGTTCGATAGGAGGATATGAAGATATGAAAAAAATTATTCTTATACTGGCGGCAGCTGCTCTGGCAGCCACCGCTATTCCAGCTAATGCCGAGTTTGCCAAAGTCGGGACAGTGGGACTTAAGTTCCTTGATATCGGTGTAGGCGGACGGGCTTTAGCTATGGGCGAGGCATATACAGCCATAGCTGATGATGCCTCCTCAGTATTCTGGAATCCAGCAGGAACTGCCAACATTGAAAGCGGCGACTTCTTTGCCGGATATACAAAATGGCCTGCTGATATTAACCTTTACTCTTTTGCTATTGCTAAAAATGCTAATTTGCCGCTTATGGGAACCGGAACTCTGACTTTTTCAAGCACGTTATTGAATACCGGCAAGATGAATCGTATAACCGAATATGACTCGGACGGCGATTTCTCCGGCACTTTTGCTTATGAAGATTATAGCGTTGGCATGACTATAGGCAAATATCTCACCGATAAGTTTGCCTTTGGCGCAACAGCTAAATACCTTCATGAAAAAATTGATTACTGGGATATCGATAGCTGGGCGGTTGATATTGGCACCTACTATGAAACCGGTTTCAAGTCAATCCGCATCGGTATGGCAATCATGAACTTTGGCCCTGATGTAACATTCAAGGTTGATGATGATGGTGATGGCCGAGTTGATGAGGATCTCCTTGATGGCGAGAGTCAGGATGACGACAATGGCGATGGCGTTATTGACGGCTATGACCTTGACGGCGAGGACTTGAAGCAGAAACCAACGCCGATTCCGCTCACATTCAGAGCCGGTTTAGCAATGAATGTTTATGAAACCGAGTCATCAAAAGCAACTTTTGTCGCTGAAGTGGTTCATCCATCAGATAACATAGAACGTTATCAATTTGGCGGCGAATACTGGTTCCAGGAGATGATAGCATTTCGCGCCGGATACAAAATGAATATGGATGAGGGTGGTTTCACAGCCGGCGTCGGTCTTGTGCTTCCATTTTCAGCCAGCGGCAAGTTCTCGCTGGATTATGCTTGGAATGATATGGGTTTGTTGTCTAATGTTCACCGGCTGTCAACTAGTTTGGCTTTTTAATGACCGCAAAAATGGAGGAAAATAAGTGAAAATGAAAAATAAACTAGGTCTAAAAATATTTAGCCTGGTAGCTTTATCGCTTCTCCTGGCGGTTAATTGCGCTGAGAAGGGTACTGACCCTGATGAGAACATACCGCCGCAAACATTTGTAAAGGGCTACCAGATTGAATTAGCCCCTGATTCTGCCACCTACTACAATGCTACAATTAACTGGTCGGCAAGCGATATCGACGGCCAGATATATTGGTACTACTGGCGTATTATAGGAGATGAGGGCGATAGCTTGTATCGATATGAGTATGATATAAATACGATAGGCGATACTCTTGCTATAGACACAATCAATATTTCATCTGCATGGCAAATAACCCGTGGTCTTACAACTGCGCTAAGGCTGAATTACTTAACTTTTGAGAAATCATATGTCTTTGAGGTGAAAGCCCAAGATAATGACCTGGCATATGATCCCACACCGGCCAAAGAAATAATCTCGATAGACCGTATTCGTGATTTTAACTATGCTCCGGATACTAGAATAATAAGCCCGCTTGATGGCGGACTTTGCGGACGCGGCATACATTTTTCAGTACAGGGTAGTGATATAGACGCCGCTGTTGATTCTATTGAATACAAAATCGATGATGGGACCTGGGTTAAGGTTGCCGCAGATATCCTTACGGGTACAGTAGAAGTGGATACCGATTCCAGCGATTTTAGCAACGGTCCTCATACGATTTATTTCAGGTCTTATGACCATTTCGGCGCAGTTGACCCCTCGCCTGCCGCAGTTAGTGTTATGGTAGTGGATACGCTTTATCCGGATCTTGAAATAGTTTCCGGACCTATTCCAAATGCCTACTACTTTCTGCCCGAGGGTGGAACCTCTGTTGATATTGCCGCTACTTGGAATGGTGATGCCAATTGGTATTACAGCACCGTAACTTATCGGACAAAAGTAGATAGTGATACCTTTACTAATTGGGGCGCCTCAAATACAGTAAGCCTAACCGAACTGACATCAGGAGATCACACGTTTTACTTCGAGGCTAAAGACCTTGGAGGAAACGTTACATCCGATTCGACTGCTTTTGGCATAGGCGGCTTAACTGGTGATAGGGGAATCCTTTTAGTGAATGGCATACACTTTGGCGCGTATGGAGCTGAGGCTTACGATTACTATAACGCTGATGCGCCGTATGGAGAACATGAGATAGATTTTTGGGATGCCTTTAGCGGGCAGAATTATTCAAGCACACCTACTCTCGACTCCTGCTATATTGGTTCTGGTGTCCTGCCGGGTGATACCCTTGGTCATTACAGTTCAATGGTCATGATTATGAACGGTTATAATGGCGACCTCGAAATCTATGCTTCTATGTTCCCCTTGATTCTATCGTATTTGAATGCCGGCGGCAATGTGC
>JAGGSN010000192.1 GCA_021159005.1 Candidatus Zixiibacteriota bacterium
AAACCGGCATCTTCAGCACCAGTGGACAATTACATCGAAAATCAATTTGAGGTAATCAATTTCGTCCATGAAATTGGTCATCTCTTTCTCTTTGCTGAACACCTTATATTGCATTATCGTGTGTTCATCCGGTGAAGTCGCCTCTGGCAACCTGAAGACAAATTGCACCGCATATTCAGTAACCGCTCTACGTGCTGATTCATACGGTGCGACCCGTTGTCTCATCTCCCATCTCATTATGCTGTCAGGACGTGGTGCGTATCCCAAGATCACTTTTCGCCCGCCAACGATCCCGCCAATAAAATTAACAGCTCTGTTATCGATAAAGACATTCATTATATCTCCAACAGACGGCGCTGCGCTCCCATACGGATGTGTGTGGAACGTCCCGATGTTTCTCCCCTGTTCTTCTTTGAGGCAGTTTTCTTCTTTGATCTGGACACCGGAACCGGTTGTTCCCTTGGCGCAATCCGTCAGTTTGTGCCCTCGTGGTCCGAGATCGCATATCGTGCAACCGTACTCGGCGAACCACTTATCGCCTTCTTCGAGTTGGATCAATTTCATCCGCATCTCTTCTTGGCTCGACATAACGATCGAAATGGCATGGCTCTCAATGTCACGGGTGTATCGCCCGCAATGCTGATCAACTGCCTCACACATCGGCTCTTTTAGGTCTGCCAGAACATGAAGTAACAGGTCTTTGGGTTGCATACCTAGCACCACCGTACTAAAACATCGAAAACTGTACTGAGTTCACGTAGCTGTTCATCAAAACCTATGCGTTGGTCTTCATCGCTGAATATCATCAGCTCGTCTTCTTCGGATTCGATTTCGTACCCATCCCAAAAATCATCTGGTATGATCCCCAATTTGAGGTCTTCCCTGAACTCCGTGCGCGTTTCTTCATCGTAATAGTCCGGTGGAAAAACGCTGTCGAAATCTTCCAGAAGCTCCGATGCCATTGGTCCGGGATTCTCGCGCCAGAATCGGATGACCCCCATCGGCTCTGCATCCGGGAAATTCGGTATCGGCACCCGATCCCGGAATACACACATCGCTTCGAGATGGTCGTATTTCATCTCACTTGTGGGTCTCGGTATGTAGCAGACAATCACTCTTCGCCCGCCGACCAGTCCGCCAACGAAATCGTAGCTGGTCTTCCAATTGAAGCTGCACTTGATGTCCGGGTGACTCGGGAGCGGCAGACCAATCGGATGAGTGTGGAATGTCCCGACGCGCTTGCCTCCCGCGTTGACGCATTCGAGAAAATCAATGTTGCAGCCAGCAGCTGTATGCCCGGTTTCGCAATCGGTTAACTGGAACTTCCCTGGTCCCGTCCGGCAGATCGTGCATCCGTGCTCGGCGAGATATGCTTCAGCCTCGAACATATCCAGCATGCGGTCCTGTGATTCATCATAATTCATATCCGGTGTGATGAGTACATCGCGTAGCTTTGAGATCGGGTGGCAGTGCTTGTCGATCCGCCTGCACATCGTCTCTTCCATAGAATTGAGAATGTGTTCGGCGATCTCTAATCTCGGCTGCATGACTCTGTATCTGGCAGTCCACACATAAAGACTTTTGTGTGACTGAATATGCTTTTTATAAAAACGTGTGTGGTAGAAATGTTTACATCGAAATCGATTTGTTGACGGTGGAAGAGATGTTGGCACGAGATGAATAATTACTTCATTTTTTGTGTCGGCGAAACATTTATATACTCTCGGTGATGATGATGATGACGGTGATTTGTTATGATCACGAAACCAAGAATCAACGCACAGGAGATATTGTCATGACCGTGAGTTTCAGTGCGCATATTAGCAATGATGCGCGAGAGAAACTGAAAGCGTATCAGGATGTATACGAATTTAAGAATGCATCTGATGCACTTGAACATCTGATCAAACACACGAAGGTACCTGAGCCGAAGAAGAGACCAACGGAACCTGATCCGAATCAATCCATACTGCCGGGGTGTGAACCATGAAGCTCGATTTCTCTCTCCCGGCGCGCCAGCTCAACGCCGTGTTGAAGGCACTGTGGGCGGTCGGAAATGAATGCGTGTTGCAGGTCAGTGATCGCGGCATCAAAATTCGCATGATCGATCCGTCTAACGCAGCGATGGTCGTCGTTGACATGGCTCCTGCAACGTTTATCAGTTTCGACGGCGAAGAGGGCGACATCGGAATCGATATAAGAGAAGTTATGGAAAAGACGGTCACGTTTGATGCGGACACCGTCCTGAAGGCATCCTTCGATGAATATAACAAGCGTCTTGTTGTTGAAGGTGAGGGCGCCAGGTACGGAATAAAAACGATCGCGCTATCATCGGTACGAAAAGTTCCGGATATCCCGGATCTTGACCTTCCGCTCGAAGTTGAGATTGATGCAAACAGGTTTCGGCAGATGACAAAGCGAGCGGGACTCGTTTCGGATCATATCACGATCGGTCACAACGCAGAAGAGGAGTTCTTCGTCAGTTCCGAAAGCGATATGAACAATTTCCGACAAGGCACGATAGATCATCCTATTACGATCATCTACAAGTCTGATATAGCCACGCTATACTCGCTCGATATGCTTGAGCCGATGGCGAAGATTATAAGCGACACTGTGAATATTCGCATTGGGCGCGATCTGCCGATTATTATGAGTTTCGTCCTCGAAAACGTCGATGTTACGTACCTACTGGCACCGAGAATCGAGAAAGCGAGCGGCGAGCCGGATATGTAATCATGAACGTAGAAACATTTATCGAGCATCTCAAAGAAGCCATCGAATCGCTCGAAAACGAAGCCTCATTTGATGGACCATACACGGATGTAATCACGCATGTCTCGGACGGTGTCTATTACGTCCCGTTCGAGGATGGATCAACAATCAGGTTGTCTGTCGAAGTGCTGGAGCGAGGCGGTTGAGGTGGACCAGATAGGGACGGTAAGTCATGGCGAAGTACATAAGATACCCGCTGACCTTATCGGTGACGCAGCGAGACATGCAGCGATCCTGATCCACGACAGTCATGCACAGAAATTCACGCCCCTGTTCGGAGGGGGCTTTGAGCCACATTGTGTCGGAAAAATCGGGGAATATTTATTCTGGAACGAGGTTAAAAATTCTGGCATTCATATCACAAGTACCCCGATCAGGGAGAGCTACACCAAACTGTCCGCGAACGACGACTTCATGCTCGTTGTGGACGACAAAGATGTTCAGGTCGAAGTGAAGACAGCAAACGTCTTCAAACCGCTTGATGAACTGCCAATGGGTTTTAAGTTCATGCTTAATGCTGCACAGCGTCCGTTCAAGTTTGATTGGGTCGTTTCCATCTTCGTAAACCTCTCCGACCTTACCTATCGGATCATGGGCTGCGTAGAACGTGATAGCATCGCGGAGTATCCGATAGCTGGTAGTTACGGCGTCCGGCACTACGAGATCCCGCCCGAGTCCCTGTTGTCGATACGTTGCATCTGGGAGGGCTGCGCGTGGAACTCGAACTGAAAAAGTGGAGTGCATAACATGCCAATCATTTTCGGTAAACTAGCGGTCTGTGATGTCTGCTGCGAAGTGTACTGGCTCGCTGACTGGGATCCGGATTGGGATAAAATCGGCTGTGTCGCCTGCACGGAGGAAATAACACGATGAAGGTTATTGACTTGTTCTGTGGCGCAGGCGGTTTCAGCGAAGGGTTCCGACAAGCTGGCTTCGAGATAATTCTTGGAGTCGATAATTGGGGTGATGCTATCGAAACATACGCCCACAATCAAAAGTGTGATGTACTGGAATCTGATATTAAAGATGTCACATATTTACCGGATTGTGATATTATAATTGGTAGTCCACCATGCCAGAATTTTAGCAGCCTCAATACTAAAAAGAATCCATGTGATGGCTTGAAATTGATTCATGAGTTTGAAAGAATCGTTGAACTCAATAGACCAAAGTATTGGGTATGGGAGAACGTGGAACCCGTCAAGAGATTTTATCCACATGCATCAATCTTAAATTCTTGGGATTTTGGATTGGCACAGAGGCGAAAGCGCGCATTTATAACAAGTTTTCCATTTTTTATAATGGGTCATCTTGAAGGAAAATGGACGCCGCCTTATGGATATGATGGACATCTTGCAAGTAATAAAGGAAAAGCAGGATGGGCTCATAAATGTCGATCTGGGACTGTCAGAACTAAACCGATTCGTAATCTCGAAACAAATGAGTTTTTAATGATGGATGAGGTAAAAGAACTGATGGGATTCCCAATTGATTACGAATTTTTCGGAACTGTAACAAGTCAACGAAAACAAATAGGTAATGCAGTGTGCCCGCCAGTAGCTAGAGCGATAGCAGAAGGATTAATTAATGAAATTCAATACGATTCAGATGACAGCAAAACCGCTTGACAAACGCATCGACGATATTCTTGAGGTGCTGTACGATGCTAGTGACGTGCCGTACCTACACCGCAAATATCTGACCACTCTGATCGATGGAAAAGACATCGAAAACTGGATTAACTGCGCTGTCAATGATTACATGTACCAGCGCAATGACCATACCGAGGACATTCGAGACCTCAAAGACCGGATCGGAAAGATAGAAGATGCAATCGGTGCGCTTACGAGAGCATTCAAAGACGTGTAAAACATATTAGAGGTGAAAATACATGGATCAAACAAAGGAAGAAGAATTTGAAGAAAAGCTCGAAAGCATCATGAGAGAGGATGTTGATGATCTCGCGAAAACCGCTGGCATACTTGCTTCGTGGATGTCCGATCAGAGATACACGATTGCCGAACAGCTCGTAATCCTCGAGCTCATCCGTGCAACTGTTGTGGCGAGCTATATGACAGGCGTGGTACGGGAAGAGATCAAAAAGCAGCGCGCCAAACTCCGGCAGTCCGCTGTCACAGGAATATTTTCCGGCGTGCAGAATTGATCAGGATGGTGAGGTGGCATGAAAATCACTTCTGCACCGGTAATTGAGGTCAGAACCTGTTATTACCGGTATATGTATACAGACGTGACATGGGAATGGGATGGTGAGAACAGACTGACCCAAACCATAGCCAACTGCAGATCTCCGATACCTCCCTCTCTCTTGAACGGGGATGATGTCAAGATAGATGGGATAGAGCATCATGTAGTATCCCTCAGAATGATGTTTTTTCAAGAAAAGAACGAATTTGTGATCGAGTACACCCTAAAAAAGGGGCTGTGCATTGTAAATGAATGGCTCCAGATCGGCGATTACCAACAGGTGACTTCCTCCCCGCTTTGAAGAGTGAGGCATCAAAGGTTAACTGCAAAGCCCGATTGGATGCCAGTGCAATGCGCTGGTCTCGGTTCGATTCCGTTGCGGGTTATCAGAGATCATATTGGAGTACGATAACATGATGAAATTGTTTGACGTTCCGATATTTGATACATTACCGACCCACGTGCAGCAAATATCATTTACAGTTGCACGTAGAATAATAGAACAAAACCACTATCTTGGATATGCTCCATGTGGCTGTAAATTTTGTCTTGGGGTGTTTGCCGATGCAGAATTGATGGGTGTTATGATTTTCGGACGACCTATCGCAAGATTGGAAGACCAAAACGGTACACTCGAATTAACACGAATGTTTTTATACGACAGTCCTAAAAATTCGGAATCAAGAGCATTGGGTTTAGCAGAAAAATGGATAAAAAAGAACAGGGTAGAATCGAGATTGATTGCATATTCAGATACCGCTCAAGGACATAACGGTACGATATACCGAGCTGCAAATTGGCAGGAAATAAGTCGAGTACGTGCTGGAACGTGGATTCGGAAGAATCGATTAGATCGCCGCGGTATAATCGGAGGTGATAAAATAAAATTTGAACGAAATATATCGCGTCGTGCATCCCATCGTCCATGTCATATTTGACAGGAAGTGCCAATTCAAAGACCTCCTCCCCTCCCCGAAGAGCGAGGCTTGCGTTGTCCCCTGCGCCCCCGATACTGTCCCATGCTAAAAACAAACGCGAAGCTAACGCAGTAGAAACCTTTATATACCATCAACGATGATGGTGATGATGGTGAGAACCGATGACGGCATCTAACGAGATAAGAAGAATAATGTCCGCGTTCGAGCTATATGAACATCCTGGTAAACACGATCTGTTCAGGAGAAAGCTCACAGTGGACGTCAAAGAAGGCAGCAAGATAGAACGCATTGAAGTGACGCTCTTTGCGGACTTCCGGAAGACCGACACAGGACAGTTTTGGTCTGAACCTGCCATGGCACATGAATACATCCCGCTAATTCAGGAGCTTAAGGACGCAATCAGCAAGTTGCCCGAGAACGTCGACAAAGATTTGTATGGTCAGGAACCGGGCACCAAAGTCGCGAAAACTCCCGAACAGTCTCCTGTGCCAGGGTTGCGTCATGCAGCCAGCATAACGCCCACAGGACTGGATATGGTGATTCCGACGCTTGGTATAACCATGCGAGAACTTGGATTCATCAACGACATCGACTACTATATATCCAAAGACGGCTACAAATTCACGCTTGCGAAAGAGGGTGTCACAAAGCTTGCAGCATACGCCAGCCGGCTCCCTAACCCCGTGATGATCTCTGACAATTACGAGGAGATCGAATTCGTCAGAGACTCAATCGGTCAGATAGAACGACTCCGGATCAAGGGGACGGCGTGGCTCGGACCGAAGGACAACCCGCTCCGAATGATCACAGATGAGATCGACTGGGACTGGAATTCGGCGATGACCCGTGCAATCATCAAAAACATCAAGAATGGTGAGTATCTGCGGTACCAATCCGAGCATAAACAGCATGGGTTATCGTTTAAGGACAAGAAAACGATTGAAGAGGCGTTTTCACCTGACGAGATCACGTACAATATGGACGGCACGTTGACACCAAAACCCGACGCACCGATGCATAAAATCATACCGCTGATGTCACTCATGGCAGATGTACGGGAGTTTGCTCTGCGTACATGCATCGGAAAGTTGAGGTCCAGGATGTGGTCGGAACTACTGGGTCTGCGGTCACTATCAAACAAGGAAGTGCAGATCGTGGATGCTGACGTCCCGTTGGATGGCTGATGAACATGTCGTGGGCAAATAAGTATGATGGCGGAGAAGTTGACTATCAGGTACCACGACCAGTGAGGTAATGATCGATGTATGGGAATATCCAAAGTTTCGATGTTTGCGTAAGCGATCTCCCTGACGGGTTTGTTGCGAACGACATCGTGGACGCTGTTGCTGAATTTGTCGGTGATGACGTTCTCGTGTTGTCCGTATATCCGAACCGTCTGAAACTGCGTCTTCCGCAGCAATGCGCGATGCATGTGGTGAAGATGGTGATCGAAATGCACCTTAACAAGGAAAACACTGGCGAACGACAGAGTGTCAGCGTAACAAGAATATAGGTAAAACATGAAAGTATCAGTAACAATCAACATCGGTAATTACGAGAACGTCTCTATCGAGAGCAGCGAATATCCCGATGTGGTAGAATGTATAAACGAGATCAAGGATGCAGAACGTCATTTCCGTGTCCCCGCTATTGCTGAATACATACAGAAAGTATTTGGGGGCGGGCGTCAATGAAAGAAGCGACTGCCTGCAAGAAGCCAAACGACCGTCGCGGATCGATTCAAACCGTCGTAATGCGTCCGCGACGCACAGAACGCCAACGACACCAGAGAGATCGAATATGATAATCGGTGGTACAATAAATCTCGGAGGATATGCAAATCATAAGTATCGCTCGAATGAATATGATACACCTGAAGCGTGCATCGACGATCTCCGAGTGGAATTGTTAATGATCCGGGAACCGCGCGTTGACGCATATCTGCGACGCGTGTTTGTCGGTGAGACAGAACGACAGAAATGAGGATACAACAATATGATCAGAACAACCCACATACTCTACGTGATGTTGATCGCAATACCACTATCGCTATCCGGCTGCATCGATCCGGGTATCCCGGATACCAACAACACCGGATTAACACCAATGGGCGACGATGTCGCACCTACACCGACTCCGACTCCGACCCTGCCCACATCTGGCAAGCATTACACACCGACACCTGAACCACCTGTCGAGACCAACGATACCGATGACGACCCCTCGACTTGGGATGTATGTGATCCCAGACACAATGCCTCATGGTTATATGCACATGGGTGTCTCGGTGGCGGCGGTGGCGGTGGACATCGCTACCACAGGAGTTCAGTGAATGACCCTATACCCGAACTGCCGACCGTTTTGCTGGTCATAGCAGGCATCGTCGGTTTGGCGGCATTCTACTGGAGAAAGTGAACATGTTTTCTCGCTCCATCGCGCGTAAACAGCGGTACCGTGCTTCGTTTCATGGGGATTCCATCCCGTCTCACCTTCAAATAGTGCCGCTGACGCCATGCGATGGAGCGAATTGATCATGCAAGCCAGATTTATTCGAGTCATCTACGCCAATACTCCAGTCCCCCATCCCAGCGTTAGTCGCCTCATCGCAGAGATCACAAACAAAATTGAGGCGGATGTGGAGATAGTACACTGCGTCGGTGATACGTTTATATTAAATGTAGGTGGTATCCACACTGTTGATGATATTCGACAGGTGCTCAACAAAGCGTTCCCCAACGCTATTGCGACGATGGGAAAGAAGCTGTACCCCAACACATTCGCTACGAATGTTGATGAACTTCTTCCGGTATCTGATGATAAGTCGGAATCTGAAATCATCAGAGTTCTCTATGCAAAAAGAACGTCCATCTACCCCAGTTCTATCGCTATCATGTCCGAGCTTATTGAAAAACTCGGTATCGGGGTCATAGATGCCCACATAGACCCCGGCGTCGAGATCACGTTGAAACTGGGCGGCGGCATTGACATTAATGTGATCAGGGGGATACTCCAGAGAGCATTCCCCGGTGCCATGACATTGCGCTACGGGAACCATTAACCATGCACCGAAAACATTTAATACACAGCAGAGCATATTATGAGCCTGTTGACGAGAATAGAAATATGAAAGCATCAATCCCAGTCATCGACCATTCACCAAACCACTTTTTTGAGCATACGCCAGGTGATGGTCATTTGACACCTGTGATCGGAAGACCCCCCCTTCGACAGTTCGTTCTCACCGACTGTGATGTATCACATATAAATAAGGTGGGAGATCACATTCCCCACGACCCCGTTCATGGAAAACACCTCCTAAACATTGCTTCACCGGGTCGTGGGGACATTCATTCGCAGCGAGGTAGGGTAGCCAGGGTATCCCGTCGGGCTCATAACTCGAAGATCGATGGTTCAAATCCATCCCCCGCTATACACAAAAAAATGTGTTAACTGCTCCACCCCCGGCAGGTTTGTCTGCTGGTGGCGTGGGCAAACTACCAAAAACTACCGAATTGGCAGAGAATTACAATCATGACACCAGAAGAACAAGAAAACATAAAACGCCTTGTAGCAATGCCGTTCCGGACTTTCCTCGAACGTTGCATTGAGTGGAAAGAAGAGACTGGAACAGACTTCGCTGGAGTAGACCCCACAAACTGCCCGGTCCACCAGTATGCAATGCAGAAGGGGAGGTGTCTCGGAGTGACCGGAGCCACAGAGTTATGTCCGGTGTGTGACAGCCCGATGTGCCCGATGTGTGGTTCGCATTGCGTGGAACAGCTCTCCCGTGTCACCGGATACCTATCAACAGTATCCAATTGGGGAGCCGCGAAACAACAGGAGTTCAAAGATCGTCAACGCCACAAGATACCCGGGATGGGATAACTACCAATTGTTACTAAATTAGCATCGGATAAAAAAAATGCTGCCAGTGATACTTCACTGGCTTTTTTCGGTGTTCTGCTTCTCTTCAATGAACTTTGCGACTAGCTCATTAGCTACTTCACGTGGTTCTAATCCCATGCGGATTATTTCGTCGTAGTATGGCTTCGATAAATTTATTGATGGTATATTATTCACCTCCTTTTTAGTTTTCGTGGGTGATCTGCTCAAGCATCTTCATTTTTCCGCCGTTGAGGTCCGGGTGGCGTACTTTGATGGCTCGCAGCATATCCTCTGGCAGTGCATTCCTGTGGTACATCTTCGCAATTGTCGTCGCTATCCTGATGTTGCTTTCCTCTTCCCGGATACTGCCCTCCGAATCAGTCAGGTCGAGGTAGAGTTCCATGATCTTCATCCACTTATCGCGCACCGGTTCGCTAATTTCAGGCTCGTATCCCTTGATCCATGCCAGATAGCTCCTCATGCTGATGCCGTCGTATCCTTCTTTCTCTTTGAACCAATATTTGATCCTCGACCGCATGATCTTCTTCTTGAACTCCATTTCTGGCTTATGCACTTCGATCTTGAAATCAAAACGATCCATTAGCTCTCTGGACAGCTTCTTCGTGTCATTCGCACACGCAATGCATCTGACTCGTGCATCAATGACCGTGTGCGTCTTTCCCACATCGATGTGGATTCGACCTTCTTCCAGTGCTTCGAGTAAGCCCTGCAAGCTCTTCTGATCGAATTTTTCGAGTTCATCCAGACAGATGACCCCGCCGTTTGCCTGCGGCAGCGCACCCAGCGTAACTTCGTTACCGGATGCATCCGCCGTAAGTCCGACCTGTGAACTCCGCATGGACGCACCTATCGCACCCAGCTTAAAGACCACCCAATCTGTGATTAGGGTCTTTGCCGTCCCTGGGTCGCCATATAGTAAAAGATGCAACCGCCCCCTGTCGCCAAACTTGTCGCCGTGTGACGCGAGGCACAGCATTGTCGCTCTCTTCTCGTTTTCCATCCCGACGACCTTCGGGTTCAGGCGTGCCGCCCAGTAGTCCAGCATGTCCTCATTTGTGACCAGTTCGATAAATCGCGCTTCTTGCTCATCATCAAACATATCCATCGACAGCGAATCGTCCCAATCGAGTGTCTCGTTGTGATCAGTCATGTCTTCACCTGCCATCTTTTATCCATGAGCATCTTCGTGTAGCACCTCATCCTTCCATCGATCTGGGAGCGGTTTGTCTTCTGCACCGGGGTAGTGGCTGTGAAACCATTTCGTGCATTGGCACACCGGGTATCCCCAGCCCCTATCGACCAGTGGCTTCCCGTAAAATTCGCATTCGGGATCATTGCAGTATTTGACCATTCAATCGACCTCCGACATCTCCAGGTACTTCTCCCAGTACTCTGGAAACGCTTTTTTGATCCGCTCGGCGTTGTCCGCATCGGCATGTATGAGGGCTTCACCCATGTGTTGCACAAACCCGCCGCCGTGTTTGATCATCATCTTTGCGACGTGTTTTCCTTCATCAAACTCTTCGTAGCCACAATTCGTTACGCCCATTCAAACCGCCTCCGTATCCATGTTCCTGACCGATTCCAGTAGGGCTGCAACATCGCTAGATCCGCTGTGTGCGTACCTCTGGAGTTCGTTTATCGCCATTCGCATATCGCCGCCGCATTTCCTTGCTATCTCCTCTATCTCACCGTTCAGGTTGAGGTTCTCTTTGTCTGCAATGTATTCGAGTCGCTCTTGAATCGCCGCTATAGGGACAGGCTTGAACTCGAAGACCACGCACCGCGACCGGATGGCTTTGATGAACATATCGTCATTTGCCGAGAGTATGTATCGCATCGCCTTCCGGTTTTCCAGTGGTTTACGTAGCATGTTTTGTGCTGCCGGTGTCAGACCATCACTCTCATCGAGGAAAATCACTTTGACCGATGAGAAAAGTGGTTGGTGCTTTGAAGACTTGATCACATCACGTATCGTTTCAACGCCTCTGTCATTCGATGCATTAAATTCGATGAAGTTCATTGAAAAGAATTCTTTAAGGAGTGCTTCACCGATCAGGTATGCTACCGTCGTCTTCCCGGTTCCGGGTTCTCCAATCATTCTGATGTTCGGTATATCACCATCATGATCCAGCATTCCCCGGATCGTCTTCACGATCTCATCTTGTCCGACGACTTCATCAAATGTCTGCGGTCTGTACTTTTCCGTCCAGTTCATGAGTTTTCACCGCCTTATGATCTTTTTCTACCGTGTCGTCCGGCTTTACGTACCCGAATTGCCTTACGAGTTCATCAAACATACTCGTATCGAGGACGGTTTTGTGCATCCGTGAGCAGGATTCGATTGGATGATTCAGGTAGTCCTCTATCACCACTGCCGTCCCCATGATGTCGATCGTGATGGTTCGCTTCATATTCAAAGCATCCCTCGTCGCCACTGCATGTTCCTCTGTCTCCGTTTCCTCGTGTATCAGGTGGCATTCGTATTCGTCTTCGTCCACGCGGGTATCATGCTCCTGTGCATATTCCGCTGCTTTCATGAACGCTTCCGTTTCGTTCGCTGCTGTGACCTCTACGGAGTGGTCTTCTTTCCATGTTACTTCGTAGTTATTCATTTCCATGATTCTTACTCCTCTATAACTTCAACCGTGTGGTCATAGCTCTCTTCGTCTATCCATTCCTCTGACTGATAGTCTATTTCTGATATTGCAGCCAGTCGCTGTTCTTCGGTGAATTCTCCGTCGAAGTCGTCGTCTACTTCCATGTCGATGTATGTGACCATTCTTTTAGTCCATCCGACTCTTGCTCTGATTGTTTTCATGTTTTCTCACCTCTGATTTGGTTCTTTACCTCTATCGGGACGCACCCGACAGAGTTTATAAAGAATTGAGGCGGGGTTTAGCCGCCTCATTATTCAATTCTTTTTTGCCTGCCGAGCTCGATTTGCAGATTTATTATCGATTCATCTTCCTTGCGTATTGCCTTTGCGAATTCCATTAAGCAATTGTGCAATTCATCCCGACGCTTGATGAGTGTTTCCAGTTTTGCCTCACCGCCACATATAGGGCATTCACCCTGATTTCCGTACAGTGTGTCCACCCTACGCAATATAGGGTTATCAACCACGACACGCGGGCAGGGGTGGTGTTCCGTCTCATCGACCATATCGATTGCCTGTTTGGTCACCTGCAATAATGCTTCGAGTCTGTCACTGACCTTTCTCATAGATTCCTTGCGGCGAAAGTGCCACGATATATCGAGTTTAAGTTTTTCGATTTCGTGTTCGTTCATGTTTTCTCACCTCTGATTTGGTTCTTTACCTCTATCGGGACACACCCGATAGAGTTTATAAAGAATTGAGGCGGGGTTTAGCCGCCTCA
>JAGGSN010000193.1 GCA_021159005.1 Candidatus Zixiibacteriota bacterium
ATTAAATACCCCCGGCAGGGCTCGAACCTGCTACCCTCTGCTTAGAAGGCAGATGCTCTATCCAGATGAGCTACGGGGGCATTATGAATGCCGCTTTTTCGGCTGTCTGAAAATACTCTGCAATATCGCTTTCGTCAATGAGAATTTGCATCATTTTATAAAATAGTGATCCCAAAAACTGCGGCGACTTTTTTCTTGATTTTACCCAAAAAAGTCATATTATACTGCAAACGGCTTTAGCTGATTTGAGGTTTACGATAATTAGCTAATAAGCAAACAACTTAAGATTCTTGCGCCCATAGCTCAATTGGATAGAGCGTCTGACTACGGATCAGAAGGCTGCGGGTTCGACTCCTGCTGGGCGTATTTTATATTGATTGCAGATATAAAAATAACCGGATCATCTATTTAAAGATGATCCGGAGCCTCCGTTTCATGCAACAAACCCCATTGAGATTTTGCAGGGTGATTTTATCACTCTATTTTATATTATCGTTGCTCTTCTTAACTTACATTAGTAAAATTCTCTTTTATCAACATGACGATTCCTTTGCAATATCTGGCCTTTTACTTATTATGTTTGGCCAGTCATTGATTTCTTAGAATAGTAATGATTATAATTTCATTTTTAAAACATCTTAATCTGCTCTGGCACCTTATCAGGATTGTTTATATGGGACAAGTATAAATACTCAATAAAATCCCCAGACAGTTTGTAATTATCATCACAGGCAATACCAATGGAGAATGTTGTATGATATGTGTAACAGTTTGCGCACTAACAATACCTGGCATATATTAATTGTATCTTATTGACTGTAAATATATTATAAGATTCTATTCAAGTGCCGCATTTTTTTATTGACAAAAATATTAAAATAATATATAATATTGTTAGCTATTATAACAGTTCGGTTTGATTAATAACAGCCAATGAAATGATGAAAACAATTGACAATCAGTATGAAGCTATTGAAAGCCTTGGCATTGGAGGCATGGGCGAGGTCTTTAAAGTTGTTGATATTAATGATAACTCTATTAAAGCTTTAAAAATTCTTAAACCTGATTTAATCTCAGAGCTAGATTGGTTTAAGGAAGAGTTTAACATATTAACGCAACTTCGCCATCCTTACTTGGTTAGAGTGTACAATTTTGGCATGGAGAATGATAATAATCCGTATTATACAATGGACTTGATGCCGGGCGGCGATATTAAAATAAAAGCCGAGAATTGCCCGCTGGATGAGTTTTACAAGCTGGCTTTGATGTCTTTATCCGCTCTTGATTATATCCATTCACGCAATATTATCCACGGTGATTTGAAGCCATCCAATATACTTTTTGATGAACTCGGCAACCTTCGCTTAGTCGATTTTGGTTTAGCGGTGCATCTCAAGTCTGACAGATCGCGCAGTTCGGGTACCCTTGAGTTTGCCTCACCGGAAATAATCAAGCATGGCAAACTATCTTCGCGGAGCGATCTTTATAGTCTGGGACTTGTTCTTTACGAACTGTTGTTCGATAAACCGCTTCTTAAGGGGACAACCAGCCAGATACTGGCCTATAAGCTGAACAAACCTGTTGAACTTCCTGAGTTTCCTGTTGATAAAGGCGGGGATAATCTCAGGCAAGTCATTAATCGTTTGCTCGAAAATGATCCCGAAAAACGCTATCAGGTTGCGGGTGAGGTGTCGGCAATAATAGAGAATTTATATCATGCCTCGGCGCCGGAGGGAAAACTTGCTAATGACCGCTTGCCGGTTTCGGTGATGTCTGATACCAGCCGCGATTATTTTGAGAGAGCCTCATTTTGTGGCCGTAATGAGGAATTTAAGGCTTTGAAAAAAGCCTATAGCCGGTTGAGTGAAGGTGAAAATTCAATTTACTATCTATCGGGCGAATCGGGTGTTGGGAAAAGCCGTTTAGCCGAGCAATTTAAATATGATATTCAGATGGAAGGCTGTTACTTTGTGCAGTCGGTATGTACGCCGGGCGATGACCAGCCATTAGCGCCGATACGCAAGTTGATTGAGCAGTTGTTTATATTATTCGATCCCGATTACAGTATTTTCAAAACTCTTGGCGATGAGGTTAAAAGATTATTCCCGGAGATATTTCAGGATATTCATGGCGAGCAGGATGTTAACCGAGGCAAGCAGAGATTATTTTATAACCTGCAAAAATATATTGAGCAGATATGCAGCGATAACAGCCTGGTATTATTGGTCGAAGACCTTCAATATGCCGACAGCGTAACAATTGAATTTATCAACCTTATCAGCCAATCTTCCAAAAGCTCCTACAGACCAGCTGGAAACGGGTTTCTATTGATTCTAACATCTCAGATTATCCCCGATGAATCTCACTGGGATTTTACTAAAAGTGCGCGCCATATAATCCTCAAGCCGGCAGACAGCGAATTATGGGATGAATTCCTGCACAATCTGTTTGGCGATTTCAAACCGCCCGCAGATTTCTCAGAAAAGCTGTACCATGAAACAGGCGGTAATTTTTTCTTTGCTGAGGAGCTATTAAAAAGTTTAGCTGACGGCAGAGCGCTTATCAGGTCGGAGGGATTCTGGAAATTAGAAACTGAAAAGCTGACTGATTTCCCGCTGCCCGGCTCGGTAAAAGAAGCAATCAGCCATCGTTTGTCCTACTTGGGATTAAATTATCGGGCTATTGTCGAGCAAGCCACAGTTATGGATACATTATTCAAGCCAGCTGACCTGCTTGAATTATCGGGATTTTCAGACAAAGACAACGAACTTTTGGATGAGCTTATTCTTCTCAGGGTTTTTCGCCGTCAGAACGGCAGTTTGCAGTTTTTACACAACCAGGTAAAAGATGTTGCCTATAATTCATTGCGGAGTGATAAAAAGATAAAGCTTCATTATCAGGCGGCTATATATTTTGAGAAGCGGAAAGCCAATCCGGAATATTTGGCGGCTCAATTTTTAGCGGCTGGCGAGAAGGGCAAAGCTTATAAATATCTATGTCAGTCTGCCGAAAATGCGGTTGGTATTTTCGGTTGGAGTCAAGCGGCTAATTATTACAAGCAGATAATAGAGCTAATCGCCGATTGGCCTGAGGCTCCAAAATCAGCTCGTTTCGATGCTTTGTCGGGTCAGGCCAGAGCGCTTATGTTTATTGATCCTAAAGCGGCTGAAAAACTGTTTGAGGATATCCAGCTTGAAGCTGTTAAAACCGATTTCAGCAGCAAGAACTCAGCCTCCGCATTGGTTCTTCAGGCGGAAAATTATCAGCATCTCGGCGAAAACGAACAAGCTTTAAAACTATATGATAAAGCAATTAATTTTAGCTCGGAATATGAAGACGCGCCCGATTGGTCTAACATCCTGGGTGAGGCATACATGGGTTTCGGTTGGGTTAAAAGCAAACTGGGAGAGCTTGACCAGGCGGTTAAAAGTTATTTTAAAGCGCTTGATTATTTTATCGAAAACCCGGAAAGGATGTGCCGGGTATTAAGCTATATCGGCATCGGCTATGCCAGAAAAGGTGATTTCGACGGCGCGCTCGATTATTACAACCGTTCGCTGACTGTCTGCCGCGAAAATAACTACAAATGGCCGGCTATGCAATTATACGGCAATATCGGCAATGTGTATAATGCCAAAGGCGAACATGATGAAGCTTTAGAGCATTATAAAAAATCTTTGGCAATAGCTTTGGAGATATCCGACAAGCGAATCGAGGGTATTAATTTTCTGAACATCGGTCATATCTATAATCATCTCGACCAGCGAGTTAAAGCGTTGGATTATTTTCAGAAAGCGCTGCAAATCCAGAAAACGATTGGCGACCGAGGCAGCGAAGCCATTAACTATAATAATCTGGCGGAAACCTATTTCAACTTAGGGCAATTGAAGCGGGCTTTCGATTATTCGATTAAAGGCATTGAACTGGCTAAAGAGATAAAAGAACCCCGCATCGAACTGGCGAACCTGAAAGGGCTGGCTGATGTTTATCTATCTATTGGGGATACAGATAACGCCTATGAGAATATCGAAACCGCTCTCACGCTGGCTGAGAAACTCAATGATGACCAGCAAAAAACCTGGGTTCTGGCAATTAAGGCTGAAATTCAATTTGAGCGCGGTGATATAGACGATTCGCAAAAAAGCCTGTCGGATGCTTTGGCAGCCAAGCCTGAGCATACGGGATTGAAAGCTCGTCTGCTTATGGCTAAGGCGTTGGTAAATCTCAAAACTAACGATTTATTGTCGGCGGAGCAGTCTATATCAACAGTATCTCAGCTTGAAATGCCGATGAGTTTCAAGTCAGCTTGCCATCATTTGAAAGCGCTTTATCTGTTTAAAAAGGATAAGCATAAAAGTAATCTGCATAAAGCGGAAACAGAAATCCTTACGGCTTTTGGGCATGCTGAAAAATATGGTCCGGCAGGGGAGAAGCCCAAATGCTTAATGACATTATCGCGAATTAAAAGAAGCCTTGGCGAAAAATATGAAAATTATATAAATCAAGCTAATAATTTAGCCTCTGGTTATTGCGCCGGTTGGCCATCCCAAACCCAAGGTCGATACCTTAGTAATTTTAAGCCTATCGACGAAAGCAAGGTGTTGGTTGGTCAAGGACGTGATAAACCGTTGCGCGATAAGGATATGAAGGTGCATATGGAAAAATCAAGCAGAGAGAAAAGACTTGAAGCGCTGTTTGAAGCATCAAAAACTGTCAATTCAATACATGAGCTTGACCCCTTATTAAATCAGGTGATGGATTTGATGCTTTCGAACCTTGAAGCAGATCGCGGTTTTATTATGCTAAAAGATAACGGCGATGAGAAAAACGGCAGTCTTGAGCCGATGATAGCCAGAAACCTTGATAAGGAAAATATTGTAGGCGAGGATACAATATCACGTTCTACTATTGACGATGTTTTCAATTCGGGTGAACCGCTTTTATTAAACATAGCTCCCGGCGAACAAACTGACAGGGAATCCGTGATTGATTTTCACATTACATCTATAATGTGCGCTCCCTTGAAAGCTAAAGACCGGGCAACCGGCATTGTGTATATTGATACGCGGGCAACAAACAGGGTTTTTGATAATGATGATCTCGATTTTCTGTTGAGCTTTTGCAATCTGGCGGCAATAGCCATAGAAAATGCCCGCCTGACCGGACGTTTGACCGACCGCAATGTTTACCTTCAGAAGCAGGTTGAAAAGAGTTCCAGTTTCAAGAATATAATCGGCAGATCATCCCCGATGCAGAGAGTTTTCAGGATGGCAGAGTCGGTGGCTGTTAGCGATGCGACAGTCGTAATTACCGGCGAGTCGGGCACCGGCAAGGAGATACTTGCCAAGGCAATACATTATTCGAGTTTGCGGAAGAAGGCTCGCTTTATACCGATTGACTGCGGCGCGCTGCCCGAATCGCTTTTAGAATCGGAACTGTTCGGTCATAAGAAAGGTGCTTTTACCGGAGCCATATCCGACCGAATAGGCTTGTTTGAGGAGGCTGATAACGGCACGGTCTTTTTAGATGAGATTACCAATACCAGTCAGACATTCCAGGTTAAATTGCTCAGGGTAATTCAGGAGGGCGAGTTCAGGCGGGTTGGCGATGTTAAATCGCGCCGTATTGATGTTCGCATTTTAGCGGCTACCAACAAAGACTTGAAAACGGAGGTTGAAGCAGGCAATTTTCGCGAAGACTTATACTACCGTATTAATGTAGTTAATATTTTGCTGCCGCCTTTAAAAGAACGCAAGGAGGATATTCCTATTTTGGCCGATTATTTCCTCGAGAATATATGCAATAAAATGAAAATGCCGAAAAAATCAATCACCTCCAAAGCGATTGATTATCTTGTTAATTATCATTGGCCGGGTAATATTCGGCAGCTGGAAAATATTATCGAGAGGATGGTTATTTTTTCCAAGGGTGAGTTTATTGATGCGTCAGATCTTCCCCATGAGATAAAATCGATGTTTGATAGCATGCCAATCGAGAATAAAACACAGTTTAATGTTCCGTCAACAAAAGTCGAATTGAAAGCCGCTAAGTGTCAACTTGATAGACTGTTTCTGGTGGGTCTGATGGAACAAGCCGAGGGAAATGTTATGAAAGCCGCCCAAATATCAGGCACAGACAGAACCCAGCTTCATCACATGCTTAATAAATATAATCTGAATTCGGTAGATTTTAAGAAGGATTAAGCAGAACTGTCTGCCTTAGGCAGGTGAGCAGTCTGTTGACAAAGCCTGCCCTGACTGGTAAATCGCGGCTATTAAGTTTTGATTATTAATATAATCACTTAATAGTCAGGGTTTTATAGCCCCGATTATTTCCATAGTGTTGAAATAAATTTCAATATTATCTTTTGTAAACATGATGACCCGTTCAAGGCAGCTATCATAATGTAAAAGAAAGATATTTCGAAAATTTAAAATAATTTTTAGCAAAAGTGTTAATTATTGAGCTTATAACAGAGGTAGTGTAAAAAATGAAAAGCTGCAATTATTTTCTTGACATGAATTATTTATATATTATAATTTATACTGAGTAGGTATGATAAGGCTTCTTAAAATATTGCTGGCTTTTCTAATGCTGACGGCGTTAGTTTATGGGGGTTCTATAGCCGAGGATTATGAAATTATCTTAAGCAATAATGGTATTGTGCAGGGGATTGTATGTACCGACCAGGGAGACCCGTTAAGCGAAGCTAAGGTAATATTTTATTCTGATGATTTTTCCATACTGGATTCAATTGTTGTCGACAGTGATGGGAAATTTACTTATCAGCTTGAATCAGGTCAGTATTATATTTCAGCGGAAGCTGACAATTATGTAAAACGTTTCTTTCCTGATCAATATATGATCGCTTCATCTTCGACTGTAAATGTGTTTCCATCTCAAATAATAAATATATCGTTTAAACTTGAGTTGGGCTGTTTAATATATGGCGAGATTATAACGGGAGTTAATCAGGAATCGAATTTTCTTGTTAGCGCTATTAAAATTGATTTTCCCAATGAGGGATGGCAATGCGATAAATATTTCCCGATAACTAATCAGGGAAACTACTGCCTTGATGGGTTATTGCCCGGTCATTATAGAGTGTTAGTTCGCGCTCGCGGATATGAAACAGTATTCTATCCTGACGCTGAGATATTCAAAGAGGGCGAGATAATACCCGTGTCAATTGATAATGCTGTTTATGGGATAGATTTCAACCTTGAGAGACCGGGTTTTGGCATGCTCTGCGGACAGGTTAGAGATAGCAATACCGGCGAGCCAATTCGGGGAGCAGTAGTTACCGCCTACCAATGGCCATATATATGGGGTGATCCCTACCGGGTTAGTATTGTTACGGATGAGCGCGGTTTTTATATGTTTGCGTTAACTGCAGGCAATTATTACATCAAAGCTGTCTTAGAAGATATTTCACAGCCGGGCGAATTTATTTATCTTTATTATGATAATCATTTCGATTCAAAGTTGGCTGATATTATAAATGTGGAACCTCAGCAGTTGATGCCTGGAATAGATTTTTGGGTTGACAGGTCGCTTCATTATAACTTGAGTATCAGTGGTACTATTGTGCATCGCGATAATGATTTTCCGATGGAGGGTGTGAAACTAACCGCCCTCGATTACGATACCGGTCAGCCAATTGCCTATTCTTTAAGCAATCGTTATGGCTGTTTTACCATTAAAAACCTTGTTGCGGGTTCTTATATTATTGAAATTTCCGGAAATGGAATTATCCCGAATTTTTGGCCAAATGTTTTTAGCTGGCAGGAGGCTGAAGTTGTAACAATAAACTCTGCCAACATAATTATTCATAATGGCGGAGCAATAACGCAGGATTACGGCACTCCGGGTTTCTCGATATCTGGCATTGTCAGTGGAAGCTCAGGCCCGTTAGCGGATGTGAGAGTTTATGCGACTAATATTGATAATGATCTTATTGCTTTTGAGCAAACAGGTATTGATGGCAAATACTTAATAACATCGGGTCTTCATGAGGGGGAATACAAAGTGTTCGCCGATATATATGGTTATAACGGCATGTATTTTCCATTACCTTTATTCCTCGACATGGTTGACGACCCCGATCTTTTTGGTATTGATTTTTATCTCGATTCAACCATCACTTATATTGAAACTGAAATAACCTTGCCCGAACAATGCCGATTATTGGGCAATTATCCTAATCCCTTTAATTCCAGTACAGTGATAAAATATTCTGCCGACCGAAGTTTTAAAACCGAAATCGATATCTACAACATCTGTGGCCAACTTGTCTATTCGATGCCTGTAAATACATCATTGGGAACAAATCTGATTCAATGGAATGGTAAATCTTCTGAGGGCAATTCTGTCTCAAGCGGAGTTTATTTCTACAGAATAAAAGAATTTCCCGAAACCCAAAAGATGTTATTATTGAGATAACTCTTCAATTAATTTACTATAAAACCATACTTTATATTGAAGATATTTAATGATTTGTTTTATGTATGGTTATTTGTTGGAATACTCTTAAATCACTACTGTCCGGCTTTTTGTCCGCCTTAGGCGGATGCTATAATGATGTCATTCCCACACTGCCCGCGTCATTCCCAACTTGATTGGGAATCCAGAGATTGGTCATGCCGATACCTCCTGCCGGCCGGCGCCCGCCTGTCTGCGGACACGGGGCATGGTATTTTTTGTTATCCACCATTGGTTTAACAAACAGCTTTCTGGACTCCCGTTTTCGGGCTTGTTGAAAAACCCCTTGATTAATGCTATTGGATATAGTAAAGAATATCAT
>JAGGSN010000194.1 GCA_021159005.1 Candidatus Zixiibacteriota bacterium
GGTCATGCCGACACCTCCTGCCTGCCGGCGCCCGCCTGTCTGCGGACACGGGGCATGGTATTTTTACTATCCACCTTTGGTTTAACATACAGCTTCCTGGATTCCCCCGCCGCGGCGGGGGAATGACGCAAATAGGTAATCATCGAATTAAAATCAATTTCTAAAATCTTATCCCGAAATATTTAACAAAACAAAAGATGAAGTGCCGATGTTTACTGGAATCGTCCAGCATCTTGCTGCTGCTTAGATTATAATTCAAGAAAGTTTCGCTTTACTATATATTATTGGAGAACTAAATCGAAAAGACTGGACAGTAGTGAAAATATATTTTTATAAACGGTAAACATCCCAAGCCTAAGACATGACATTGCCCTAACATGATTCCCGTTTGCATAGAAATATAGATATATATTACAGAAATTCTACTTTGGTATCAATAAGATTGCGGCTAACAAACCAAGTAAGGCGAACACATATAATATAATTGGTCTTGGCTTGTTAATATTATCATCATTAATGCTAATCATTTTAACCTTTCACTTCCCCGCCTGCATCGGGCAGGTTTCATAAAATAAAATATGGGAGCGGCGGAGGGGGATTCCCCGAATCATTCAGGGTTACTGATTAAAATCAGCAACACCGCTCCCAAAATCTAAATTAACCCTAAACCAATTGACTGATATGCAATAAACATGCCCAAACCCCAACCGATAGTTAAGCATAATTATAATATAAACTCTATATAAGTAAAGATATTTTACGTAATTATCAATAAGAATCTTGTAAAAAATGACAATTGGTTAAATAAAGTTTTATTTTATAAAAATAATGCGCAAACCATTTCATATATATTGTAAAATCTCGTGCATAGTTTTAAAAATGGCGGTTGCCAGATAATGTTTAGTCCGTATTGTTCATAAGCTTTTATAACGATGTTGAATTAACGCGTAGGGTCGTCTGCTTCAGATGGATGTCCCACCACGCTAAGTTTTTATCATAACAACAAAGCCGCTCTTGTTGCCAAGCGCTGCCTGGCAACAAGAGGACGTATGCAATATGCACCTACGCGCGGCGGCATACATCACCCTAAAACAAGATGTTATTTTGCCAACAGCATGAGGGCTTAATATATTAAACTACAACTCAACCCGAACACAACTTATTACTTCCTCTTTTTTTGAATCTTAGCCCAGGTATCTCGTAAACCAACCGTACGATTGAAAACCAGCGCGTCCGGAATTGAATCCTTCGAATCTACGCAGAAATAACCATGTCTTATAAATTGATAACGGCTGCCCGGTTTAGCCTTTGCAAGAGAGGGTTCCACCTTGCAGGATTTCAATATCTTCAGCGAACTCGGATTCAAATTAACTGTGAAATCCTCATCCTCAAGCGGGTTTTCTTTGGTAAAAAGATAGTCATACAGGCGCACTTCAGCATCAACCGCATGTTTCGCTGAAACCCATTGCAGGGTACCCTTAACTTTGCGGCCATCCGGCGAGGCGCCGCCGCGTGAAGCCGGGTCGTAGGTACAGTGAAGTTCGATTACCTTGCCTGTTTTTTCATTCTTAACAACTCGTTCGCATTTAATAAAATAAGCATGCTTGAGTCTTACCTCTCTACCGGGAGCAAGACGGAAGAACTTTTTCGGCGGGTCCTCAAGGAAATCATCCTGCTCGATATATAACTCACGCGAAAATGGCACCAAACGCGTACCGGCCTCAGAGTCCTCGGGATTGTTGACAGCCTCCAACTCTTCAACCTGGCTTTCGGGATAGTTGTCGATTATTACCTTAACCGGATTGAGAACCGCCATAACTCGCTGCGCTTGTTTATTCAAATCATCTCGGATGCTGTTTTCGAGCAGGGATGTATCAACCATACTGTCGCGTTTGGCTACGCCGATACGTTCGGCAAAAGCTCGAATCGATTCGGGTGTGTAACCGCGCCGCCGTAAACCAGATATCGTTGGCAGACGCGGGTCATCCCAATTATCAACACGCCCTTTCCGAACCAATTGTATAAGCAGGCGCTTGCTTAGAATTGTATAAGTAAGATTAAGTCGAGCAAACTCGATTTGCTGGGGATGGTGTACGTTTAATTGTTCAAGGAACCAATCGTATAATGGCCGATGGTCTTCAAAACCCAAATCGCAAAGAGAATGAGTTATGCCTTCAATGGAATCCGAAAGGCAGTGAGTAAAGTCATACATCGGATAGATGCACCACTTGTCGCCTGTGCGATGGTGCGCGGCTTTTTGTATTCGATAAATTACGGGGTCGCGCATATTCAGGTTGCCTGATGCCATATCGATTTTAGCCCGAAGCGTACAGGAACCATCCTCAAATTCACCGGCTTTCATACGTTCGAATAAAGCCAGACTTTCATCAATAGAGCGGTCCCGGTAGGGGCTGTTTTTGCCCGGTTCGGTTAAAGTGCCGCGATGTTCCCTGATTTCATCGGCGTTTAATTGACAAACATAGGCTTTACCGTTTTTGATTAACTGAACGGCATAGTTATATAATTTATCGAAATAATCAGAGGCATAATACAGCCTATCATCCCAGTCGAAACCCAACCAGCGAATATCCTCCATGATTGAATCGACATATTCAACATCTTCTTTGCTGGGATTGGTATCATCAAAACGCAGGTTGCATAAACCGCCATACTCGGCGGCGATACCGAAATCGAGACAGATCGCTTTGGCGTGCCCTATGTGAAGATAACCATTTGGCTCCGGTGGAAAACGGGTATGAACCCGCCCCTCATTCTTGTTTGCTTTTATATCTTCGTTGATAATATCCTTGATGAAATTTGAGGTTGCTGATGATTCATTATCTGCCATTTTTTAGGCTTCCTTTCTATTATTCCATTAGCAGCAAATAGTCTAAATTTCAATTAGCACTGCACTACGAACTTTTATAGCGTAAATGTACATTCCTGTTTCAGATAAGTCAAATATAAGTGTGCGCAATAAACCGGCAAAATAAAAATATAATCCTATGTGTTAACTTGAATTGTATGTTTTTCATTAAGGCGCAATTATTGCCGATAAATAAAATATGAAACTGTTAATAATCCTTCTTATAATCATCGCCGGTAATTACAACGATCCCGTTAGTATTTCAAAACTTGAGACACAGACTGTAAGCAATCCTGATGATATCCAGCCGCGTTTGGAACTGGCAGATATCTTTTTAAGCCAGGAGAATTTCAAAGAAGCAAAAAAATATCTTCTTCAAACTCAAAAGATTATGGAAACTTTTGATGTCGATTCATGTAATGCAAAGTACTTTTATCTATGGGGACTATATTACGACCTTTATGGCAATATTCCCTCCGCGCAAAGGTATTACTCAAAAACGGTGGAATGTGATTCTAATTATTACGATGCTTGGCGCAATCAGGGTTATATTTATGAGATTTTTGGCAATTATGATAAAATGCTGTATTGTTTCAGACGGGCTTTAAAAACAACAATTGATTCTGCCGGAACTTATTATGATATGGGAGTAACTTGCGATTATCTCGACAGCCTGCAATTGGCAATAAAATATTACAACGCCGCTTTTGATTATGGCGAAGTATATCCTCAGGCATATATGAATATCGGCATCGACTGGGGAATGCTTGGTTATGATGATTCGGCTTCTTATTACTTTAATAAGGCTGTCGAAGCGGGTTTACGGTCGCCGGAGTTATTTTACAATATCGGCATTATCATGTTTGAATCGGGCGCCAGTGATGAGGCAATGGACAATTTTATGAAAACGCTGTCTGTCGATCCTGATTATTCTCCCGCTAAGCTTCAGATAGGCAATGTATATGAATTATACGGCGATTCGGGTATGGCAAAAGTTTATTTCGAGGAGTTTGTTAAAACCGCCCCCTTGATTTACCGCGATGATATAAATAGAGTAAAAGAAAAGCTTTTACAGTATAATAAGAAATAACGCCGCATTAGAATCCATCTAAAACGAACGATTCCTGCTTAGTGAGCTGAAAATGTCAGGAGGTCGTCCGTTAAGGCTGGCTTCCATTCTGATTCATAAAGATATTTTCAATTGTAAAATCAGGGTTTATTTATCCGGTTTAAGCTTGACTGATATTGTTTCGCTTTCATTCTTTTCCGTATAGATACGTTTTTTAGTGGTTTTGTATCCTTTGGCCTCAATAATTATAGTATGTTTCCCGGGCGGAAGCTTTACTTTTGGGCCGCCTGTTTTGCCGTATTTTACATTGTCCACCGAGAAAGCAGCTTTCGGTTTTGAGGAGATTTTCAGAAAACCGTATTCTCTAATATTCTGTTTTGGATAATTATAAGCACTGGTCTTTTTGGGCGTTGTTTTCTTTTTCGCTTTAGGTTTAGATTTTACTTTATTGACAGTTGTTTTTCCTTTAGTTGGTGGCGGCTTTTTAGTTGGAGGCAAAGGTACTGTGGCGATATCATCGACAGGAACTGTAAATTCCTCTATAACAGGCGGTGTAATAATCTTTGCAGTTATACTGTCGGTTTCTGATATTCCCGAATAAAACTCGCTTTTATCCGATTTACTATCGCCGGAGACAAACCTAAACAAAAAAGCGCCCAGCACAATCGGGCTTATTATCGCTAAAAGCAATAGAAATAGATTTCTTTTTTTGGGAGGTTGTGCTGCTTTATAATCTTTTTGACTGGCTTTTAATTTATCTAATTGTTCTTTAGCAAGCTTATTGTTTTTATCAAACCGTAAAACGCTTTCAAATTCTTTAATGGCGTCTTCTATACGACCATGGCCGAGATTTAAAAGATACAAAGCAGATTCCGTATGTTTGGATATCCTGTCTGTTCTGAGTTTTTCGGTAGTTCGAATAGGGTTTTTCAGATAATCTGAAATCAACTTCTCCTGCGATGGGATAATAAAGGTTTCCAATTGGCCGCTAATACGCTCAACTAACTCATTGGCATCCTGACAACGGCTTTCTATATCTTTGGTAATCGCCTTATGAATAATTTCTTCAATTTCTTCATTAACATCAACGCGCAATTCGCTTGAAGGAACTGGGTTTTCTGAAATTATACTGGTTACCATTTCCTGGTATGTGTCGCCTTTAAATGGTCTTTCGCCGGTGATGATTTCATAAAGCACTATTCCCAGCGAGAAGATATCGCAGCGATTGTCTATAGGTCTGCCGGCAGCCTGTTCGGGCGACATATATGCCGGCGAACCGATTGTCTGGCCGGTTTGAGTAATCGACAAATCATTATGGGTTTTGGCGATGCCAAAATCGGTAATTACAACTCGGCCATCACTTGATAGCATAATATTAGCTGGCTTAATATCCCTGTGAATTAAGCCGCTGCTATGGGCATATTTTAAGCCGTTAGCAACCTCCCTTGCTGTCAGCAGCGCAACCTCTAAGGGAAGCCTTTTAACGCGCGTCATTATTTCCTTTAAGTTTTGGCCGTCGATATATTCCATTGCAATGAAGTATTCATCCTCATGATGGCCAAAATCTATTATTGCAACTATGTTTGGATGAGCCAATTGAGCAGCCTGTTTAGCCTCATTCTCAAACCGGACTACAAAATCTTTGTTTATCGTAAGATGTTGATGTAAAAGTTTTATGGCTACCGGTCTAGCCAACGATAATTGGACGCCTTTGTATATATTAGCCATTCCGCCAGAGCCGATTAATTCGTGAATTTCAAAGTTGGCTATTTTTCTTTTAGCTATTGAGGTTTTTTCCATGTTACCGTGCTAAAATTATTTACAGTTATAAACTAAACAAAATTAACCGCCATTAAAAATGGTTATTAATCTGCTTTAATAATATATCGGCAGATTAATTAACATTAATTAGAAATCAGCCAAAAGAGTTTATTGTTAGCCGCAACATGCGTTAATAAAATCCATAGATAATATTGTTGTATATTATTTAGCGGCTAAGATTTCGAACTATATGGAATTTTTCATTCCGCTTATTGCCAAAGGCTTGTTAGTGATAAAAAACTCGTACTATCTACAACCTGATATGTTTGCGAAAATCGCTTGCCACAAACTTCAAACTACGCTATATATAGCCATTAAAAATGGAGTCGCAATGAACGTCTTGATTACAATAATCCTTCTCAGCGTAAGTCTGGCTCAGCCTAGGGTCGATTCTGATATGCCTCTATGCTCTGAATCAGTCGCCACTGTCGACAACATAATAGCCGGTTTTGTCAATCCGGCTGGCTTAGCGCCCAAATATGCGATGGGATTTTGCTATATTCACTCTTTCACAGACTCAACATTTAAAGGCGATGACGGCCTTATGCTGACAACCAGAGGGTCATTAATATCCGTACAATGGCTAAAGCATACAACCAGCCTGCATCCGGATGAAAGCATATCGCGTCGGAAATACCTTTTTGCCAGCGGTAGACAGATGATGCCCAATTTTTACTGGGGATTATCCTATGCCTGGTTTGGTGGTTCGGATATTTACAGCAAGAAAAAGATATGGAAAACCGGCTTCATGTATCGTCCCGACAACAGGATTTCCCTTGGCTTGGTCGTTGATGATATTACTCGTCCGAAAATCGGCGATGTTCAGCTTGAAAGATATTACACACTCGGCGCGGCGTTTTTTACGGCTCAGCGGAAACTGGCTTTTTCTATTGATGCATATTACCAGGAAAAGGATGACTTTGACCAGATAGAAGCAATGTTTAGAATAGAGCTAAGAAAATCAGGAAAGTTCAGACTGTTTGGCGATTACAGGACAGAGAGAATGTTCCGGGTTGGTTTAGGATATCTCATCGATTATGTCGAGCTTGGCGGCTGCGTAAAGTATCAGGAGAAGGATTATCTTGGGGGCAGTTTCTTTTACAACCAGGGACCTATGCCGGGCCGGAGATAGAGATTGTAAGCGTTAAATCCTGAAAAAATGTTATCAATTTTTCATTAGAAGTATTTTTTGATAGAGAGAATAGTTCTGCTACTTCCTTATTAAAATACTCTGAAAACGCGTATGTATAAACTATAAAACGTGAGTTTACAACGGGCTTGAGATTTTGACTGCAGGAAAGAGATAATACAGAAAAACACCACAGATATATCAGTGAATTTTATTGCATTGTTGATATGATATACCCCGGCTTTGACAGTTAACGCATAATTTGATAAACAGTTTTGTTGATATGCAGCA
>JAGGSN010000195.1 GCA_021159005.1 Candidatus Zixiibacteriota bacterium
TGGGAATGACGCGGGCAGTGTGGGAATGACGCGGGCAGTGTTGGGAATGACATCATTATAGCATTCGCCTAAGGCGGACAAAAGGCCGAACAGTAGTGATTTCATAATAAGATGAATTAATCTAATACAATATATTTAAATGACGACTTAATTAATAGAAGTTTATTGCAAGTAATTGTTTTTTGGCAGGGAACCGCTAATATCATAACACAAGGAAGTATGATAATGGCAATTGCTTTAAGTCCATTTCAAAAGCAAGCGGTAGTTAGCGATAATAAAATTAATCTCGCTTTAAAAGAAGCGTTAAAAAATCCATTAAAAAATGCCGATATTATTGCCGATTTAACCCAATTTAGATATGATTGCGATATACTAATCAAGGTATCAGAAAATGACAGCATAACAGCTGTTTGCTATTATAAGGATTTGCCATATAACAATATCAATATTCTTCCCGGAAACATCGATGATATTAAATTATTAGTTGCTCAATTAACTCAAAAATATCCAAATTTACTAAACCAGCCGGTTTTCGGTTTATATGACAGCGCTGTTGCCGGGATTATCGAAAACTTTTATCAAATTACCCAAAAAACACCTGAGATTAAAATGACACTTTCAAATACTGATATTCCGGAGATGCTTTTTGATGCCTCCAAATACAAACTTGAACAACTCACCACTCAGGACGTTGTGCAAATTTCATATCTTTTCAGTTTAATTCCCTCTATGGCATGGACTCCAAAAGCCTTGAGTTTTGGACCTTATTACGGCGCCTTTTATAATAACAATTTAGTATGTATTGCCGGTGTTCATTTCGCTGTAAATGGAGTTACGGAAGTTGGAAATATAGTTACGCATTTCAAACATCGACGTCAGAACCTTGCTTACTGTTGTACAAAAGCCGTAATCGAAAAAGTGAAAGAGACATGCAGCAATATTTTTCTTTGTGTATTTGCCAGCGAAACCTCTGCCATTAGACTATATGAGAAAATGGGGTTTGAAAAAATCGAGGATTTAATCCTGGTTCAATATTATTTGAAATGATTATTAGCTTCCTTATCTTGAATTACTACTATTCAACCTTTTGTAATATATAAAAACCGATGTTGCTTCCTCGCCACGGCATGGGAAATATAATGCAGGAAAAATCACAAGATTTGTCTTAAGGGCAAGTTGTATCTAAAATCCAAATCTATTTTCTTAGGAATGACATCAGGTATAGCATCCGCCTAAGGCGGACAAAAAGTGATCGCGATTAGAACAACGGCGGTCAGAAGAACCGGCAATCTGTGTTTTAAAACGAAAGCGATAATAGGACGATACAAGGCGATTGTAACTCTTGAAATCGGATTGACTGATTCGGAGATTGCCTTCCCCTTGATTAATATAACCGTTAAAGCAGGGATAACCGTAATCGAAATAAACGCCGAAGCTGCCATGGCAAATGTTTTGGTAAATGCCAATGGTTTAAATAACCTGCCCGATTGTCCCTGCAGCACTAAAACCGGAAGAAACGAGATAGTGATAATTAAAAGCGAGAAAAACAAAGCCGGACCAACCTCTTTGGCTGAATCAATAATTATCTGTATTCTATCTTTTTTCCCGCCATCACGTTCCGAGATGCTTGTGAGCGTTTTCTATCATTACCACCAAGGCGACGACCATTACCCCGATAGCGATAGCGATACCGCCTAACGACATAATGTTGGCGTTGATGCCAAGTAAATGCATTAGCAGGACTGATATCAGAACACCAGCGGGAAGAGTGAACACCGCAATCAGGGTCGAACGTACGTAAATCAAGAAAAGCAAGGTAATAATCATGACCGCCAGAATTTCCTTAAGTAAAGTAAATTTAAGTTGGTGAGATGCATCCCGCATTTCGGACAATTGCCGGGTTCATTTGAAACTACCTGGCTTTCGGTCATGGGACAATGATAAACTTCGCTGTTATCAGTTTTTTCCACCGGCACCAAGTCCATGCCGCATTCGACGCATTTGCCTTCCCCATATTGAAGGACATGAAAATGCTCAGGCATGGGACAGGTATATATCCCCGATGATTCAAGTGTTTTGTGTTCTTCGATAGTATCTATCTGGTGATCATTATCAGTGATTTCGGCCTGTTTATTATGAGTATCTTTATCCTGGCTATGCTGATGAGTAAACGCCAATGATTTATTTAAACGGCTTTCGGAGTCAAGCAGGAATTGACCGGAAGCTGCCACTTCTTCACTTTCGAATAACCCCGAGATGATTTCTATATAATCATCACTTCCAACCGCTCCGGTTTTTACGAGTCGAGGTTCATAAGAACCATCGGAGTTGGTGATATATACGATTTTCTTTTTGCCGGAATTGATTACAGCTTTTGATGGCAAGGTTATTTGATTACGCGGCAGCTGCGATTCAAATGATATTTCGGCATACATTTCCGGTTTAAGTTGGAAATCGGGATTGTCAATATCCGGGCGAACCTCTACTTGGCGATTTCTATCAAGATAGGGAGAAATATAGGATACATTAGCTTCGAAAACAGCGCCCGGTAAATAAAAATCGGTTAGACCAGCCAGACGACTGCCGCTTCTTACATGACAATCAGCACATTTCAGGCTTTTCTCTTTCGGACTAACCATTGAGAGGATTAATCGCTGCCGGAAAAGAGTCAACAGTATCACCCAATATATAATGATCTGCCGTTCCATTAAACCAGATATAATCAGGGACCACATTCTTCTCCCATGCGAGCTTCACTTTAATGGATAAGTACGTATGTTCCCCATCCTCGTTTTCCTGAGTACTTACTTCAGTGAGCACAAAAAATAGGTACAAATCAATCTCCATCCGAAAAATCCAGGCTAATACAATATATTGACAAAAGGTTCAATTATGTCGTTTATATATGTGTATGGAAGCCTTGAAATATATTAAGGAAAATTCATTATTCGCTGGTCTTAACGGCAACGAATTACAATCGCTATCAGACACCATTACCATAAAAAGACTAAAGAAAGGTGAAATACTGTTCTTTGATGGCGATGCGGCTTCAGGTTTTTATACAGTGCTTGAGGGCAAGATTAGAGTATTCAAGTCTAATCCGGATGGCAAGGAATATACTATTCATGTGATTACTTCGGGGCAAATTTTCGGGGAAGTGGCCATTTTTGAGGGTAAACATTTTCCTGCCAGCAGTATCGCTATCGAAAATTCAGTAGTTGGCTTTTTCCCTAAGGATCGTTTCCTCGCTTTGATTAAAGAATATCCCAATATCTCGCTTAAAATAATCGGCTCGCTTGCCAGGTTTCTGCGCGAGTATAATGAAATGGTTGAAGATTTAGCTCTCAAAGAAGTGTCTGCTCGAATCGCCAGATATTTATTAACCAAAGCCGGGGAAACTAATAAAAAAGTGATAGATTTAGATATAAAGAAGACAGAGTTGGCTTTGAAACTTGGCACAATTGGCGAGACCTTATCCAGAAATTTGAGGAAGATGAAGGATAATGAAATCATACGGGTTGATAACCAACAAATAACTATTCTTGATTTTGACCGTTTAAACTCCATCGCCGATGGTGAAAAACTTTGATTCCTTGACTTAAGTCAAAGATTAATTTAGTCCATATTGCGATATATATTTAATGAAAACTAAAGATTAGCTAATTGACTAAGTAATTGGCTTATGTGATAACATCACAAAGAAAAAGAGGAATAACATGTATTGTTTTCAATGTCAGGAAACGGCCAAGAACACAGGCTGCACCGTCAAGGGCATATGCGGCAAACCAGAGCAAACCGCCAACCTTCAAGACTTATTAATTTTCGTTTTGAAAGGCATTTCGGTTTACGGTGAAAAGATTAAAGAACTGGGCTCTGCTGACCGCAGCAACGATGAGTTTATCATCCAGAGCCTGTTTGCCACTATTACCAATGCAAACTGGGATGACGCTCGCTTTACGGCAATGATTCGGGATGGTCTTCAGCGGCGCGACCAGAGCAAGTCCAAGTTCTTAGCTGCCTATAAAGCGAAAAACGGCCGTGATTTCGACGGATCGCTACCGGATGCTGCTGTCTGGACTACTGACGATTCAGCTGATTTTGCCGAAAAGGCTAAGACTGTGGGAGTGTTGGCCACCGAAAACGAGGATTTGCGTTCTCTGCGAGAGCTTTTGATTATCGGTCTGAAAGGAATCGCTGCCTATGCCGACCACGCCGCTATTCTCGAATTCCGAAAAGAGGAGATAAACGATTTCATGATGGAAGCTCTGGCTTCCACAACCAAAACTTTGCCAGAGAACGAGATGGTGGCTTTAGTGATGAAAGCTGGTGAAATAGCGGTATCCACTATGGCATTATTAGACAAAGCCAACACCACTACCTACGGAAACCCGGAAATCACAGAAGTGAATATTGGTGTTGGCGCTAATCCGGGAATTCTAATTTCCGGTCATGATCTGAAAGATATGGAAGAACTGCTTAAACAGACCGAGGGAACGGGGATCGATGTTTACACTCACGGTGAGATGCTGCCAGCCAATTCCTATCCGGCTTTCAAGAAGCATAGTCATTTTGTGGGCAACTACGGCGGAGCATGGTGGGAGCAGAATAAGGAATTCGAGTCTTTCAATGGCCCGATTCTACTAACTACCAATTGCCTGGTTCCTCTGAGAAAGCATAATACTTACTTGGAACGTCTTTTTACTACCGGTGTTGTTGGCTATGAAGGCGCTGTGCATATTGCCGATCGCCCTACAGGCGGTATGAAAGATTTTTCTACCCTCATCGAAAAAGCAAAGACCTGTCCACCGCCAACCGAAATCGAGACTGGTACTATTGTAGGTGGGTTTGCTCACAACCAGGTGCTGGCCTTGGCCGACAAGGTAGTGGGCGCTGTGAAATCCGGAGCTATCAAGCGTTTCGTAGTTATGGCTGGCTGCGATGGACGTCAGAAAAAACGCAGCTACTATTCTGAAGTGGCGAAAAACCTGCCCAACGACACAGTTATCCTTACAGCCGGGTGTGCTAAATATCGATTCAATAAAATGAACCTGGGCGACATCGGCGGCATTCCCCGTGTGCTGGATGCTGGCCAGTGCAACGACTCCTATTCCCTTGTTGTGATTGCTTTGAAACTGAAAGAAGTATTCGGTCTGGAAGATATCAACGACCTGCCCGTTTCCTATGACATCGCCTGGTACGAGCAAAAGGCGGTGGCAGTCCTTCTGGCGCTTCTGTTCCTTGGTGTTAAAGGCATTCGGTTAGGTCCCACACTACCGGCGTTTTTGTCCCCGAATGTAGCTAAAGTGCTAGTGGATAAATTCGATATTAAACCTATTGGTTCTGTTGAGGAAGATATCGCTAATATAATGGACGGAAAATAAAAATATTTTACGGTGAAGATTAAGATTGGGTAGCGCTCCCGATTGAGAATTTCGGGAGCGTTATGGTTAAGAAGGATGAGTTATAATAGAGCACATAATTAAAGGGTAAATAAATGGCAAAAGTCAAAAGGCAGATGATTATTATCGATGAGGATAAATGCAATGGGTGCGGTTTGTGTATCCCTGCCTGTCCCGAGGGAGCTTTGCAGATAATCAACGAAAAAGCTGTGCTTGTAAAAGAAAGCTATTGCGATGGTCTGGGAGCATGTCTGGGCGATTGCCCCGAAGATGCTTTAAGTGTCGAGGAAATACTTGTTGATGAATATGATGAGCAAAAGGTAATAGAAACTCTCAAGGAAAAGTCACCCGAACTTGTTGACAAGCATTTCGAGCATATGAGAACACATAAAATGAAGACAATGTCTCCCCTAAGTTGTCCTTCGGCTCAAATGATGGCTTGGGATAATACAAGACAGCCGCAAGAATCGACGGCGCATTATCAATCGCAGCTGCGTCAATGGCCGGTGCAATTGCATCTTGTGCCGCCATCAGCGCCGTATTTCAAAGATGCCGATATAGCTGTTATAGCCACCTGCGTTCCGTTTAGCTATGCGAATCTTCATCAGGATTACATAAAAGGCAAAGCCATTGCGATTGCCTGTCCCAAGTTAGACAACATCGAACCTTATCTTGACAAACTCACTCAAATCATAAATACGGCTAAACCAAGGAGCATAGAAGTTATATATATGGAAGTTCCCTGCTGTACGGGTTTGATGTATCTGGTTATGCAAGCTATTAAGGACTCGGGCTGGGATGTGTCTTTTATGGCAACTAAGATAGGTATTAAAGGCGATTTGTTAGACAAACAAGACATTGATATAAAAGCCATTCAAGAGAATATAAAAGATGTTTGACATTATGGTGGTTTTATTATATAAAATTCAGCAGATATTTAAAGGAGATATTATGAGATTGTCAATCTTAAATCAATTCGTGAAATCATCATTTGCAATTATTCTATTATTAATTGTTTTCTCATCTCAACTGATAATTGCCGGAGAAAACAACCTGACCGATGAAGTAATGCTTGATGGGACAGTTCGCTGGCGGGCTGAGTTTGACGGCAAAGACTTTTCCAATAGCACTGCCTTAAATGAGAAGAGTTATTTGCGAACTCGTCTCGGACTCAAATTCACTTCAATTGAAAATGCGATTGTTTACATTCAGTTTCAGGATTCCCGCAATCTTGGCGTGAACTCAAGCGGGTTGACAAATGATGCCAACCTGGGTCTTCACCAAGGTTATATCAAGCTGTCAGGTTTTCCCATAAAAAATATTTCTATGCAGGCCGGCAGGTTCGAAGCGTTTTACGGACGTCATAGGCTAATAGGTACTGTAGGTTGGCATAATGTCGGACGTTCATTTGATGGTGTCCGATTTTCTCATGAAAAGGATGCTTGTAAAGTTGACTTATTCTGTCTTAAAATCGATGAACGCTCATTTGATAATCCGCCCGACCATAAGGATTGGAAATTGTTTGGGATGCATGGTTCTTTTCTTAAGAAACAGTTGAATCTTTTCGCTTTTTATGATTGGGATATGGCGAAAGTTGGTGATGAAAATGCCTTGAAAAGATATACCGCCGGAACTTATTTAAATCATTCTTTGGAATCAGGGATTAAGTTTGAACTTGATGCTGCTTTCCAGGGCGGTAAACAATCAACTATATATTCACATGCATATACAGATACAACCGCAGACCCGGATACAACAGCATATATGAATATGATTGCGAACCAAGATATATCCGCTTTTATGGCTGCCGGTGAGATTTCATATAAGCTTGACTCATTTATCGACAAAGTAGGCTTGGGATTTGATATAACTTCAGGTGATGATGATGTTGCTGCCGCTGCAGGTAATGATATAAAATCATTTAATAATCTTTACTACACCGGCCATAAATTCAGAGGCTTTATGGATCAGTTTCTGGGAACATCATCACAAGGTCTGATGGATGTCATTCTGAGAGGATCGCTGAAGCCCTCGCCCAAAAGCGCAATTTTGATTGATATACATCATTTTCAAACGATGAAAGATTATCAAACATCCAGCGGCGGCAAATCCAAAGCTATCGGTCAGGAAATCGATATCACCGGAAAATACAGTTGGCAAAAGGGACTTGGTCTTCAGGGTGGAGCATCAGTCTTTATCGCATCGGATGACTGGAGAGCCGATGCCGACCCGGCGTTGTGGTTATATGCTATGATAACCGCAGGTTTTTAGCTGTTAGCTTATTAGAAAGATGAATAGATGAAAATATTAGAGAGTTGATGTTTTAAGGAGAGATGTTATGAAAGTAAAAACTTTTTGTATGGCTATTTTATTGGTTATCGCCAGTGCATCGCTGGCTTTTGCTGTTGATTATAACCCAAAGATAGCCGGCAAGTGCATGACCTGCCATAAGGAAAAATCGCCGGGGTTGTACAATCAGTGGTATATGTCTGCACATGCCGATCATAATGTAACCTGTTTGAACTGCCATGGCGCTGATAAGAAAGATAAAGACGCTTTCGAACATGAGGGAGCATTGATTGCCGCTTTGGTAACTCCCAAAGACTGCGGTCAATGCCACGAAAGAGAGTTTAACGAAGCGGCAAATTCCTATCATGCCACAGCCGGTCATATATTAGAATCGAATGATGCCTATTTAGCGCATGTTGCCGGCGGCGAACCGGCAGCGATAACCGGTTGTGAAAACTGTCATGGGACTAAAGTTGAAATAGACTCAAAATCGCCTAATAAGCTTTCTCGTAAAAGCTGGCCAAATTCAGGAATAGGTCGCATTAATCCGGATGGTTCTCTTGGCTCCTGCAATGCCTGTCATGCCCGTCATTCTTTCAGAGCTGCTCAAGCGCGCCAACCTGAAGCCTGCTCGAAATGCCATCTCGGCCCGGACCATCCGCAGAAAGAAATATACGAGGAATCTAAACACGGCAACAGCTACTATACTAATCTGGCTAAAATGAATATAGATTCTGACCGCTGGATAGTAGGCCAGGACTATTACGAAGCGCCTACCTGCGCTACTTGCCACATGTCGGAGGCGCCGACTCAAAAAGTAACGCATGATGTTGGCCAGCGGATTAGCTGGACACTCAGGCCAATTGTTTCCAAACATAAAGATGATTGGCATAAAAAACGCGCCAGCATGAAACAGGTTTGCGTGAACTGTCATGGTGAGACTTTTGTTGATGGTCATTACTATCAATTTGACGCTCTGGTAAATCTCTACAATGAAAAATTTGCCAAACCTGCATTAGATATAATGAACATCGTTAAAAAGAATAAACTGATGGAAAACCCAGCTGGTTTCAGCAACGATATCGAGTGGTCGTTCTGGGAACTCTGGCATCATGAAGGACGGCGCGCTCGTCATGGCGCCGCAATGATGGGACCGGATTATACCTGGTGGCATGGTATTTATGATGTTGCTCATAATTTCTATTTCGAATTCCTGCCCCAGGCGCGTGCATATAATAACGCCGAGGTGAATGCTTATATCGATAAGATAATTAAAGACGACCCGATGCATCAATGGCTTTCGCAAGACAGTAAAACTCTAAAGGAAAGTATCAAAAAAGGCAAAATGCAGAAAATCTATAAGAATCTTTTCGAGTCGAACTAAGGTAGCGCTATGCTTATGAAGTTTAAAAACTTTATATATGGTATTTCGGTAAACCGGCTCAGCAGGCTCGGCATTGCGCTGACTACATCATCATTTATCATATTCATTGTCTTTCAACTGGCAATGCTGATGGGGATTCTTGATAATGCTTATGTTGGATTGGTTGCTTATCTTTTATTTCCCTCACTTGTTGTTGTAGGATTGTTGTTAGTATTAATTGGTTGGTATATATACGTAAAGGCTGCAGGCAAAACCATCAGGACGCTTTTAAGTGAACGATTCAATTCGGTTGACATTGAATCAGGGGTTTCGTGTTCGAGATTATTCCGAACAATCCTTATCTTAACGGTTGTCAATATTCTCTTCCTTGGCGCTGCCAGTATCAGGATGCTTCATTTTATGGATGAGCCGAATTTTTGCGGCACCGCCTGTCATAGCGTAATGAATCCCGAATGGGTAACTTACCAAGCATCGCCGCATGCCCGGGTCAAGTGCGTGGAATGTCATGTCGGCGAGGGCGCCGGCGCTCTTATCGACTCTAAGATCAACGGCACCTGGCAAATGATTTCGGTTACTTTCGACCTGTTAGAACGGCCGATACCGACGCCGGTTCATCAACTGCGGCCAGCCAGGGAAACCTGCGAAAAATGCCACTGGCCTGATAAATTTTACGGCAACCGTCTGAAAACAATAGTCAATTATAAAAGAGATTCGCTATCGACTCCGATATATACTACTTTGGGTTTGAAAATAGATGCCGGTAAAAGAGCTGAGCGCGGCGGTATCCACTGGCATGTGGCTAAGGATAACGAAATTCGCTATGCCTCAGCTTATGATGAACGGGAGAAAATGTTATGGGTAGAGGTCTATCAACCCGGCGGCGGATTCAAACGCTATACAAATAAGGAATATCAGCAGCAATCAGATGAAAATAAAAACGTTCGGAGCTTCGATTGTGTCGACTGCCATAATCGCGCCACCCATATATATGAAGACCCGCAGAAAGCGATTAATGAGCGCATAAGTTTCGGATTGTTAAAACGCTCTCTGCCATATCTAAACAGGGAAGCTCTTCATGCCATAATCAAAAACTACCCCGATAGATACGCCGCTATGGATGGTATAGCTAATCATTTAAGAGGTTTCTATAAGAGAAATTATCCGGAGATGGCAGTTGAAAACATCACTCTAATTGATTCCTGCGTTAATGCGCTTCAGGATATTTACAACAGGAATATTCACCCCGAGATGAATATATCATGGGGCAGTTACCCAAGCCACATCGGCCATAAAGGAGAAAGCGGCTGTTTCCGGTGCCATAACCCGAAATTGGTGGATGAGGATAACAATAGCATACCCTATGATTGCGTGCTTTGCCATTCCATTCCAGCTTATGAAAGTTCAGAACCATTTAAGTTTTTATTGGCGGCAGATACCATAGATAAAAATTACATGATGCATAGATACTTGCAGCAAGAATTTTTAAATTCTTGCTCTGAATAAACAGCATTTAAGTCTATGTATATCAATACACTGCAATCCTTGGCTCATTTACTTTTAAAAACGGGAACTATTCCATTTTGTTATTAGTAATAATAAGCGTTATGAATAAGGAGATGGCCAAATGAAGAAATCAATGCCCAAAAAAAGAATGACAATACAACGGCGGATTATTACCGAAGAACTGAAAAAACTAACCTCGCATCCAACCGCCGAACAGATTTATCATATAGTTAGGGAACGTCTGCCGAAAATCAGCTTGGGCACGGTTTACAGAAATCTTGACTTTCTTTCTAAAAACAATATAATTCGTAAGCTTGATATCGATAAAGACAAAGCTCGATATGATGCCGAGAAAAGGGAGCATTATCATGTGCGTTGTGTCAGATGCGGAAAGATTGGCGATATATTCAACATGCCAAAGACGAATATTGAGAAAGAAGTGAGTAAGTTTACAGATTTTACAATTATTGATTATACGCCGGAGTTTAAAGGGATATGCCCGGAATGTTCTAAGAAAAAAAATCACGACAAACAGGAGAAAAATTAATGTCAACTAAAGCGATTCAACAACAGATAGTTTCTAACATGAGACACTGGCAGAAAATCGAAAACGCTTCAGTAGCCTCGACAGGCAATGTTATCGAGCAAACTGAGAATCCGATTATTCGTCTTATCATGGAAATAATTCAGCGCGATTCGCAGATGCATTATCGTATCCAGGAGATGATTGCCGACAGTTTGGAATCTAAGACTATAACGCTGACGCCGGATGAGCTTAGCGAAGTATGGGATTCGATAGAAAAGCATATCAAATTGGAGAAGAAAACAGTTGAGTATGCAAATGAAGCTCTGGCGGCATTGAAAGGCAAGAAGATGGTAGTGCAGGAGTATCTGCTTGAGTACTTGCTTATCGATGAGAAGAAGCATAATAAAGTACTTGAGTCGTTGGCTACAATTAAAAAAGGTATGTATCCTTATGGTTGAGATATGGAATAGCCGCCATTTTTCACATTACTTTAAGGAATTAGCTTTAAACACGCTTAATAATAGGAATTAATGATGTCTAACTTGGTAACAAAAAAAGCTCCCGATTTCACCGCTCAGGCGGTTATGGACAATAATACGATCGAGGAACTGAAGCTTTCATCGTATCGCGGCAAATATGTAATACTGTTTTTCTACCCGCTCGATTTTACCTTTGTCTGCCCCTCTGAGATTATCGCCTTCGATAAGGAGCTCGATAAATTCAAAGCAAAAAATGCTGAGATTATCGGTGTATCTGTAGATTCGCAGTATACTCATTTTGCCTGGAAAAATACCGAGCCGAAAAAGGGTGGTATCGGTCAGATAAAATATCCGTTGGTAGCCGACCTTAATAAAAATATCTCGCGTGATTACGACGTGCTGTCTGATGAGTCAGTCGCTTTGAGGGGACTGTTCCTTATAGATAAGGAAGGCATTGTCCGTCATGCGGTAATTAACGATTTGTCGCTTGGTAGAAATGTCGATGAGGTTTTGCGTATGCTTGACGCTTTACAGTTTTCCGAAAAGTATGGCGAGGTCTGCCCGGCTAATTGGCATGAGGGCGAAGATGGTATGAAACCGACCGCTGAGGGTGTTGCCGAATATCTGGCTGAACACGCGTAGTGTTAACTGAAATGCCGATGGGAGTAGATTCCACCGGCAGTATGAATAGGGAGAATAGTACGATGAATGAAAGAACTGGCATAATAGAGATGAAAGGCAAACCGCTGACTCTCATGGGCAATGAGATAAAAATCGGCGATTCTGCGCCTGATTTTGAAGCCTTAAACAGCGATATGGAATCAGTAAAGCTGTCAGCATTTAAGGGGAAAGTAGTCGTGATTACCACTGTGCCTTCTCTGGATACGCAGGTTTGCGATTTGGAAACCAAACAGTTCAACAAGGAAGCTAAAAAGTTGGGCGATGATGTTGTAATCTTGACAATCAGCATGGACTTGCCTTTCGCCCAGAAAAGATGGTGCGAAGAAGCCGGTGTAAAAAATGTGCATCTATTGTCAGACCATCGTGATGGCAGTGTTGGCATAGCATATGGAGTGCTGATTAAAGAGCTGAGGCTATTGGCAAGAACTGTTTTTGTTATCGATACTGATGGCAAGGTGCAATATATTCAATATGTTAAAGAAACCGCCTCGGAACCTGATTATGATGAAGTGTTAGAGGCAATCTCAAAATTGAAATAGGTAAAGGGATTATAATAATATTATTTAAGGAGAAATAATATGACAGAGAAATTACAGATCTACAAATGTCAGATTTGTGGGAATATTGTTGAGATGGTTCATGATGGGGCTGGTAAGCTTGTCTGCTGCGGCAAGCCGATGACTCTGATGACCGAGAACTCAACCGATGCGGCTACCGAGAAACATGTTCCGATAATTGAGAAAACCGCTGATGGATTTAAAGTAACTGTCGGCAGTGTCGCCCATCCGATGGAAGATAAACATTATATCGAATGGATCGAGATTATTGCTGATGGCAAAGCATATCGGAAATTCTTAAATCCTGGCGATACTCCGGAGACGCTTTTTGAAATCAAAGCTGATAAAGTTACAGCTCGTGCTTACTGCAACCTTCATGGTTTGTGGAGAGGATAATAATATTAAAGGAGAATGAAATTATGAATTTAGAAACAGTTGATCAGATTCTTGATTTTGCTATTAAGAATGAAGAAGATGCGGCAGAATTTTATACTAACTTAGCCTCCAAAATGGATAAGCCTAGTATGAAAAAGGTGTTTGAGGAATTCGCTATAGAGGAAAAAGAACATAAAGCCAAACTATTAGCGGTTAAAAAGGGCAAATTGATGGTAGGCTCTGAGAAAAAAGTGATGGATTTAAAGCTCAGCAATAATCTTGTAGAAATTAAGCTTGATGCCAACCTGAATTACCAGGATGCGTTAATTGTGGCTATGAAAGCCGAGAAAGCGGCTTATAAGCTCTATAATGATCTCGCTTCGGCAGCCGATGATGCCAACCTGAAAAGCACCTTGCTCAATCTTGCTCAAGAGGAGGCCAAGCATAAGCTGCGTTTTGAAATTGAATATGATGATTTTGTTCTAACGGAAAATTAAACTGCATGACTTTAATGGAGACAATAAATGATTAGTAAAAAAATGGAAAACGCTTTAAACAATCAAATACGAGAGGAGTTCTTCTCGGCATATCTCTACCTGGCGATGTCTGCTTGGTTTGAGACAATAAACCTGAAAGGTTTCGCAAACTGGATGAGAATTCAGAATCAGGAAGAGCAAATGCATGCTATGAAGATATTCGATTACCTCAATGAACGCGGCGGTAAAGTGAAGCTTCAAAAAATCGACGAACCGCTATATGAATGGGAAACTCCTTTGGCTGCGTTTGAAGCCGCCTACAAGCATGAACAGCATATAACTGGCTGTTTTAACGATTTGGTCGATCTGGCTATGGAGGAAAAAGACCGGGCTTCGCAAATATTCTTCGACTGGTTTGTAAACGAGCAGGTCGAGGAGGAAGCCACTGCCGATGGAATTGTTCAGCAGTTAAAACTGGTTGGCGATAAAGGTCAGGGTATTTTTATGATAGACCGAGAACTTGGAACACGGGTTTTCACGCTGCCTGCGCAATCGGAGTCTGGCGCTTAAATAAGGAGGGATGAAAATATGGAGAACGATAAAAAACAACCATGTGTTCAGCCAACAAAAGGTCCTGTTGGTGTGAATGGCATAGATGAATTCTCTCAAAATGAGGTGAAAAAGGAAGAGGAGGAAATCAAGATGTTGGCTCGTGTTGGCAAACCTGCGCCTGATTTCGAAGCAAATGCTTTTATTGATGGCGCATTTAAAAATATCAAATTGTCAGATTATAAAGGCCAATGGGTAACGCTCTGCTTTTATCCGGGTGATTTTACTTTTGTCTGACCGACAGAATTGACGGCAGTTGCCGTTAAGTATGATGAGCTTAAGGCTCTTGGTGTGCAGGTGCTTTCTATGAGTACTGACAGCCATTTTACTCACAAAATCTGGCAGGAAGAAGAACTTTCCAAGATGGTAAAAGGCGGTGTGCCATTTCCTATGTTGTCTGACCAAGGCGGTCGGATTGGCAAAGTTTATGGTGTTTATGAAGAGGATGCTGGCATCGATATCAGGGGTCGTTTCCTGATTGATCCCGATGGCATCATTCAAGCGATGGAGGTTATGACCCCGCCTGTCGGGCGTAATGTTTCAGAGCTGATTCGTCAGGTTCAAGCATTCCAGCATGTCCGCGAAACGGGTGAAGCCACTCCATCCGGATGGAAACCGGGAAAACCAACTCTCAAACCCGGACCTGATTTAGTTGGTAAAGTCTGGAAAGTCTGGAAAACAGAAAATGCATTTGAAAAATAGAATTAAGGAGATTTTAAGTGCCTAATTTAAAAGAAACCAAAACAGAAGTGAATTTACTAACCGCTTTTGCTGGCGAGTCTCAAGCAAGGAATCGTTATACATATTTCGCCAGCCAAGCTAAGAAAGATGGTTTCATTCAGATATCCCACATCTTCGAGGAAACCGCTAATCAGGAAAAAGAGCATGCTAAAAGATTATTCAAATTCCTTGAAGGCGGAGAGGTCGAAATTCAGGCTGCTTTCCCAGCTGGTGTAATAGGCAGTACGGCTGAGAATCTCAAAGCCTCTGCTGGCGGCGAACATTACGAATGGGAGACTATGTATCCCGAATTCGCCAAGATTGCTCGTGAGGAAGGTTTCGATGCTATTGCCAAGGTATTTGAAGCTATCGCTATCGCTGAAAAACAGCATGAGAAACGCTACCTCGACCTTCTGAAAAACGTAGAAGCCGGTTCGGTTTTCAAAAAGGAAAAGAAAGTTGTTTGGCGATGCCGTAATTGCGGCTACCTTCATGAGGGCGATGAAGCTCTGGGTATTTGTCCGGCCTGCGCACATCCTCAAGCGCATTTCGAACTTCTATCGGAGAACTGGTAGAATATTTGTAAAGGGATTTGTTTTTAAAACAAATCCCTTATTCATTAATGATAATAACGGAAGCGTTGAATTATAATTATGAAGGCACCTTTTATTCATAAAACCAACTGGAGTAATTTGCGTGAAAGTGAATGATATTAGCTTATTAATTGGCGGATATGCCGGTCAGGGTGTTCAGACAATTGCCAACTCTTTTGCCCGGTTATGTACAAGAGCTGGCTTGTATGCATTCGTTAATTTCGAATATCCATCAAATATTAAGGGTGAACATAATTATGCTCAGATTATGGTTTCAGAAAAGAATATAGGCAGTTCAACTACTCAAGTTGATTTACTTGTGGCCCTTGATATAAAAACTGCAAATGAACATATAAGCAAAATTCGTCCGGGCGGCGCGCTTATTTATGATAATAAAAACCTGGAAGTAAGTCATATTGATACAGGGCTTAAGGTTAATTCAATTGAACGGGATGATATAATAGTTATTGATGTTCCCTTTTCTGATATTGTTATTGAAATGGACGGCTCAAAAAAAATGATCAATTCTATTGGATTAGGAGCTGTTATAGGATTGTTAAGATTAGATTTCGAGCTTCTTGACGGCATGCTTCATCAATCATTATCAAAGTTTGAAGATAAGATTATCAAGCAAAACCTTGAAGGGGCAAGATATGCTTATGATAAAATCAAGGATGAATACTCTGAACAATTTGGCGTGTCTTTGGAGCCGCTCGACGCACCGGATAGAATGTTTCTAACAGGCAAGCAAGGATTTATTTCAAGCAGCACACCCTCAGGTTCAATAGAAATGCCGTTCAGTCCTGCCGCATTGGCTATAGCTTCAGGAGCCGGATTTGTTGCTGCAGGCTATTCAGGCGACACGATGCAGTTGGACGATTTGATAGTTGAAAAAATTAAACATCGCTGTTTCTCCTTAATAAATATTATGCAAGTTTGTGTATCGTTTAATCCCGAGAAAAGTTACAAATGGTATAAAGAGCGGGTTTATAAACTTGAAAACGAAAATTGTGAATCTACCGATCGCAACAAAGCCTTAAACTTAGCTCTCTCCATTGGTAATGACCGATTACCAACGGGCATATTATATCAGCATAAACAGGCAGCATATGAAGATTCATTGCCGCAGATAAAAAAATCCCCTTTAGTAAACCATGATATAGGTAATGTTAATATTAACAGTTTAATGGCGGATTTTGTGTAAATTTTAATAATACTATTTTTATGGTATCGTTTATCAAACAGCTAAGAGAAAGATAATTGAAAGGATAATCATGAATACAACATTGCAAAAAGGAATCGACTGGGTTGGATATGTTGATTGGAAAACTCGCGACTTCCACGGTTATAATACCCAACGCGGCGCTACTTATAATGCCTATCTTATACAAGATGATAATTCGGCGCTTATAGACACGGTGAAAAAACCTTATGCAGTGGAACTGTTAAAAAATATATCCGCATTGTCAGAGTTGTCTAATATAAAATATATAGTGTGTAATCACGCCGAACCAGATCACTCCGGGGCACTGCCGATTGTAATGGAATCTATTCCAAACGCAACATTGGTTTGCAATAAAAAATGTCAGGCAACACTTTCGCAATATTACGATACTTCAAAATGGAAATTCCACATAGTTGCTACAGGCGATACTATCTCTCTTGGTAAAAGAACTCTTCATTTCATTGAAACACCAATGCTACACTGGCCGGAGTCAATGTTTACATACATACCGGAGGATAAGCTGCTATTTTCGATGGATGCGTTTGGCCAGCATTACGCCACCTCACAGCGTTTTAATGATGAAGTTCCCCTGTGTACTGTTATGGAAGAGGCAAAAACATATTATGCCAACATAATCATGTCCTATGGCAAGCAGGTTGAGAAAACCCTCGACCGCTTAACCGGTATTGATGTTGAGATGATTGCGCCAAGTCACGGCGTGGTCTGGCGAAAAAATGTATCAGATATAATCAATATATATAAAAAATGGGCGACCAATAGCTTTAAACCTAAGGTCTTGGTTATCTACGATACGATGTGGGAAAGTACGGAACAGATGGCAATGGCGATTCATGAAGGAGCTTCTTTGCCCGGCATTGAATCCAATCTCATTCATATTAGACACTCCGATTTAACTAAAATAGCAGCTGAAGTATTGGATGCATCTTCTGTAGCTTTTGGATCAGCTACACTTAACGGCGGTATGATGCCAATGGCAGGAGCTGTTTTAACTTATTTGAAAGGATTAAGACCAGCAAAAAAAGCATGTTTTGCTTTTGGTTCGTATGGCTGGGGTAAGGGCGCTCCGGAGGCGATTGAAGAATACTTTAAAACAATGAAATGGGATATAATAAACGAGCCTATCAAATCGCGATACAAGCCAACATCAGAACTGTTGAATGAGTGTCGAGCGGCTGGTAGAACACTTGGCGAGAAAGCAAAAACAATTGCTCAAAATATTGCAGGTGAGAAAATTTGTATAAACCCATAAATCAAATCATTAGTCAACAAAGGAGACGGGATGACTAAATACGTTTGCGATGTTTGCGGTTGGATTTACGATCCGACAGAAGGGCTGATTAAAGAAGGCATTAAACTCGGTACGCTTTTTAAGGATTTGCCGGATGATTTCGTTTGCCCCGAGTGCGGTGCTGGTAAGGATGACTTTTCACCGGTGGAGTAAAATATTTGTAATGTTAAAACATCTACTATTGTTATTCAATCAGAAAACTGGTTGTGAATTGATGTATTAAAAAATATTTACTCTTAATGCAATAGAAATATGTTTGCAAATATGCGTAAGGCAAAATCCAAGCATGGCATGTTGAATAACGCATAATAAGTAGTTTAATGAACGAGCTAAAATAAACTGAAAGTGATAGTACCAGCTCATTCTTATAGAAAGGAAATGATATAGACAAGACAAAATATGGCATAAGCACTGAACTCCAGCTTGATTTTAACGACGCGGTTACCTAAACCATTGCTTGCCTGAAAAACCAGGGCTTTGGGGTTCTGGCTGAGATTGACGTTAAAGAAACATTGAAGAGGAAGCTGGGTATCGATTTTGAAAGATATCGTATACTGGGTGCCTGTAATCCACAGTTGGCATACAAGGCATTATCTGAAGAGGAAGAAATCGGTTTGCTTTTGCCGTGCAATGTTATCATTTACGAAACTTCAGAAGGTAAAGCCAGAGTTGCAGCAGTTGACCCTGTAAAAGCAATGTCAATTGTAAGTAACGATGCGGTAAAACCGATTGCCGAGATGGTTCGCCAGAAACTCTTATCAGTAATCGCGGTTCTTGAGGAATCATCAGACAAGAAAGTGTAGATAAGCATGCTATTGCAGAGTGCTGTTGCCGCAGAATACTCAGGAAAAATATTTTCAGAGTATAAGGAGGAATTAATATGGATTTTGATCCGGTATTATTGTCACGCATTCAGTTTGCGATGACAATTGGTTTCCACTTTATCTTTCCACCCATATCGATAGGGCTGGCCTGGCTGTTGGTCTTTATAGAGTGGCAGGGTTGGAGGAAAGATGATAGCACCTACAAAAGCATGGGTAAATTCTTCGGCAAACTTTTGGCCATTACATTTGCGGTTGGCGTTGCTACAGGTATTGTGATGGAATTCCAGTTTGGTACAAACTGGGCGGAATATTCAAAATTTGTTGGCGATATTTTTGGCGCGCCATTAGCGGCTGAGGGTATTTTCGCCTTTTTCCTTGAATCGGCATTCTTAGGACTTTATCTGTTCGGTAGGAATAAAGTGTCTAAGGGTGTTCACTGGTTCTCGATTTTTATGGTAGCTGTCGGTTCGACCTTATCCGCTTTCTGGATTCTCGTGGCAAACTCCTGGCAGCAAACACCGGCTGGTTTTATAATTCAGAATGGGCGGGCAGAATTGATAAATTTCTGGGAAGCGGTATTTAACCCCTCGATGATTATACGCTTTTTCCATACCGTTGATGCAACACTAATCGCTGGCGCATTTGTCATGGCTGGTATTTCAGCTTATTTATATCTAAACAACAAAGGTGTTGAAATTGCTAAGAAAGCTTTGAAACTATCGATTATCGTCGGTTTGGCAGCTTCATTGCTCGAACTGTATCCGCTTGGTCATGAACATACTGTTCAGGTAGGCAAAACCCAACCTGAGAAATTGGCGGCGATGGAGGGTTTAATCGATGGCCAGGAACGGGCGCCCTTGCTAATGTTTGGCGTCCCTCAACAATCACCTGAACCGGACTTGAAAGCCAAGATTGCTCTGCCCGGTCTCCTGAGTTTGGGAATACATGGCGACATGAACGCTTACGTACCCGGACTCAATGATTTCCAACGGGATGAGATACCACCGTTTATTCTGACGTTTATTTCATTCCACACCATGGTGGGTTTGGGGATGTTTTTTATCGGGATTATGTTATTAGGCGCTTTTTTACTTTACCGAAAACAATTATGGGACCAAAGATGGTTCCTAAAAATACTTATGCTTTCAATACCATTGCCTCTTATAGCCATACAACTTGGCTGGATATCTGCCGAGGTGGGACGTCAACCATGGGTAGTTTACAGAGTATTAAAAACCGCTGATGCTGTTTCATTGACTGTATCAGCAGGGGAGATTCTATTTTCAATAATTCTGTTCGGTATAATCTACATATTTATCGGCGCTCTGTATCTCTATATCATGGGCAGGGAAATTCAGCGGGGTCCGGAATTAACGAGTATTGCAGAGGTGAAATCATGATCGATTTAAATACAACTTGGTTTATTTTAATAGGCGTGCTGTTTACCGGGTATGCAATATTAGATGGCTTTGATTTTGGTGTCGGTATACTACACTTGTTTGCCAAAAATAATAATGAACGTCGAATCAATATGAATGCTATCGGTCCTGTTTGGGATGCCAACGAAGTTTGGTTATTAACAGGCGGCGGCGCTTTATTTGCGGCATTCCCGATTGTCTATGCTACAGTATTCAGCGGATTTTACTTAGCCTTGATGCTTATCTTAGCCGCGCTTATTTTCCGAGCCGTATCACTTGAGTTCAGGAGCAAAATAGATTCTCCGGGCTGGCAGAGATTCTGGGATTGGTCGTTTGGTCTGGGAAGCTTATTGCCGGCGGTACTGTTTGGTGTTGCCGCGGGTAATATTCTAAGAGGTATTCCATTAGATGAAAACGGAGTATTTGTCGGATCCTTCTTGGGGTTATTAAATCCTTATTCAATCCTCATAGGCGTTCTAAGCTTAGTGATGTTTGCTCTTCACGGCGCCCTTTATATGACACTTAAAACCGATGGAGAATTGAGAGACAAAATGACCAAATGGGCTTCCGGTTCATGGATCGGAATCATTATTGTTTATTTGTTGGCGACAATCTATACATTCTTCGAAGCGGGATTTCTTTTTGATGGCATATTAAGTGCGCCGTTGTTCTGGATTCTGTTTATACTCCTGCTGGCGGTAATCATTTTTATCCCGATAGGTTTGAAATCCGGCCGCTATTTCCGGTCATTTCTGGCATCATCGGTTACTATTATCTGTATGATAGGTTTAGCCGCAGTTAGTCTTTTCCCACGTTTAGTGCCATCCAATATCGATTTGAGATACAGTTTGAATATTTATAATGCCTCATCGACACCACGTACTCTAACAGTTATGCTTATTATGGCATTGATTGGGATGCCGATTGTAATAGGCTGCACTATCTATATCTATCGGGTTTTTAAAGGTAAAACCGTAATAACGGATGAGAGTTATTGATTAATAACAAAGAGGAGGTTCTAATTGAATTATGTAATAATAATCCTGACCTCTTTACTTTGGAGTGTAACTTGTTCAGCTGTCCAAGCAAAGGAAAATAGTATTAAACACGACAAATTAACTTCCGAAGAAGAACAAGTAATTATTCATAAAGGTACCGAAAGGCCTTTCTCCGGTAAATACTATGAACTCAGCGATAAGGGGATATATACCTGCAAAAGGTGCAATGCGCCGCTTTATAGTTCTGATGATAAATTCAACCCTCACTGCGGTTGGCCAAGTTTTGATGATGCAATACCGGGAGCGATAAAACAAATTCCTGATGCTGATGGTATCCGTACAGAAATTATCTGCAATAATTGCGGTGGTCATCTGGGACATGTATTTTTAAATGAAGGTCTTACCGATAAAAATGTGCGTTATTGCGTAAATTCGATTTCGCTGAACTTCACTCCCGCTGCTCAAGATTATTCAGCTCAAAAAGCGTATTTCGCCGCCGGCTGTTTCTGGGGAGTAGAATATTATTTTCAACAAGAAAGCGGTGTTATCTCTACGCTGGTCGGTTATATGGGCGGACAAACGAATAATCCAACATACGAAGAAGTTTGCGCCGGAAATTCCGGTCATGCTGAAGCTGTCGAAGTTGTCTATAATCCAGTTTTAACTAACTATGAAAAATTATCCCGGTTGTTTTTTGAAATCCATGATCCCACTCAGGTAAACCGGCAAGGACCGGATATCGGCGAACAATACAGATCGGTTATTTTTTATTCAAACGATGATGAAAAGAAAACAGCGGAAAAGCTAATAAATATCCTTACAGAAAGTGGTTATAAAATAGCTACTGAAGTTGTAAAAATCACAGAGTTTTGGGAAGCTGAAAAATATCACCAGAACTATTTTAATAATAATGGTAATGCATGTCATATTAGAACTCATATTTGGAATAGAATCTTGAAAAAATAAATAAGCAAACTAAGGACATCTCAAATATCTTGAAAGGATTATTTATGGAAGTTGAAAAAGCCATTAAAACCGCAATTGAATATGAAAATAAAGTAAAAGATATTTATGCTGAAGCGGCAAAAAATTCTCAGAATGAAATCGCCAGAAATGTTTTCCGAAAACTTGCCAGAGAGGAGCAAGAACATATCGATTATTTGGAAAGTCGTTTTATCGAATGGCAGAAAACGGGCAAGGTATCTCTGGAAAAGCTTAAGACTATTATTCCAAGTAAAAACGTTATCAATGAAGGCGTCAAAAAACTTAAAAACAACATGAAGAAATCTGATAAATATGGCGAAGTGCAGATGTTGGGCAAAGCTTTAAATGTTGAAATTGAAACTAGCAATTTCTACAAAGAGATGGTTGACCAGCTTGAGAATGAACCGCAGAAAATGTTCAAGCGTTTCCTCGAAATTGAGGAAGGACATCTGGCAATCGTTCAGGCTGAAATCGATTCAATTACAGGCGCCGGATTTTGGTTTGATTTCCAGGAATTCAACCTTGAAGCCGAAGGTTAATCAAAAGATACATTTTGAGTACGATTTTAATTGAGAGACATTGATCCTTGGCCATTCTTATTTGATGTTATAGAATCACAGATCATTGGTATAGTGCGTACAAATAAAAAATATATGTATCTGTGCGGGCTGCAATAAAATACAATCGGAAGGGACAGGAATCGAACCTGCCATGGCCGGGATCACCGGCCACCTACGGTTTTGAAGACCGCGAGAGCCACCAGACCCTATCCGCTTCCATTATCAATATAAACCAACCGATAATTTATTGCAAGTCAAATGAAAATATCCGGATAGTATTGAAGCGCATTCAGCTGTCTTTATATGGCTTCATTTCCTTTGGGTCAGCTTAAACCATTGCAGGCTATTCGTGTCTTAGTATTAGCAAGCCTTAAATAGTATTTGGAGGAATCAATTAATGAATACTTGCGGTAAACCATGGTTTAAGCTGATTTTTGCTATTTTGCCTTTAGTATATTTTATATCAAGCTGTAATGATATCAAGATGAACAGCCAATGGTGTAACCGTGAGATATTTATAGATGGCATGTCATTCGATTGGGAAAACATTTTGATGAATTTCGAATATAAGAAAATAAATTTGGGTATTCTCAATGATGATGCTTACCTATATATTTGTTTGGTGCCCTTAGATGAAGTTATAATACAACAAGTAATGATGATGGGATTTACAGTATGGTTAACAGCTGAAAGCGATAAAGATTTTAAGCTGGGCATTTGCTATCCTGTAGGAATTGGGAATAACAGAAGGCTCCTAAAAGATATTCCAATTGAACAGAATAGGGAAGAGCTTAAAAGAATATTCGAAGAGTCGCTAAATGAAATTATGATTATCAGCTCAAATAAAGGCGATACCATTACTATACCGGTTGAAAATATTTCCTCTGTTGAGGTCAGGGTCGGCACTAAAAACGAAAGAATGGTTTATGAATTAAAAATCCCCTTAATAAAATCATCCGATTACCCTTATGCTATCGGAGCCTTTGCAGGCCAGCAAATCGAAATAGAATTTTTAACAGGCGAATTAAAAAAACCGATGATGAATAAATCTTTGAGAAATGAAGTGTCGCGACCAGATAGAGATTCCGGCGGAAAAGGCATGCGTCCCGGAGGCGGTAGACGACAAGGTAATAACATGGAACATCATGATATGCAGCAGCCTTTAAAAATGAAAATAAAAGTGAAACTGGCAGATAAGATAAATGCAGATAATTAACTCTCGTTTCATGTGGTTGGCGGATGTCCTCATCTGCCAACAACACTGGTACACATAGACTGTAAACATCGATTATATTGTTTTATTAAAGGCTGGATATTAGTGATTTAGATTAGTAAATCATTTTAACAGAGTCATTTTTTTGATATCAACAAGTTTTCCGACTTTAATCCTGTAAAAATATATGCCTGATGAGAAATTATCCGCTTGCCAGATTATTGAATACCTGCCTGCGGATTGCTCTTTATCAATAAGCGATGTTATTTTTTTCCCAAGCAGGTTAAAAATACCGATAGTTACATAAGAATCTACCGGCAAATTGTATTGGATAACAGTGGAACTATTAAAAGGATTGGGGTAATTTTGCTTATTACTATATTCGTCGGGTATGGCATTATTATTATCAATTCGCTGTGATGAATTCCAGCCCTCAAGTCGAGCCATCATCCACCAGAATGCTTTCCCCTTAAGATAGCAATTGAAACAGTGCGAATGAGCGCACGAACAATCATTAGCGCAGTTGTTGTCGGGATTATCACACCAGGTAAAGCACCATGCGCAGCCATCGCTTTCATTAGGATAATAATTGCCGTCAGGGTCATAGCTCTCAATATCGGCAAAATCAAAAAGTATTTTGTCGTTGGCCGTACAATACGCACGTATCTGATTATTGCGCTCATATAAGTTGCCATCAGGACCGCCGCCATCAAGATGGCCGGTCATATAGATAAACACAACCTCCGGATAATCCAACTCAAGCTGGTTCATAGCATCTAAATAAATATTAATACCCGCTTCGCTGTTATCGGAACATCCGCCGCACCATGACCACATAACCATATTGTAATCAGGATGGCTGTCAAGCCATGACTCAGTCGGCGAAACCCATGATACATCTCCATTATGTCCGAGGTCATCGCTTATCTCATGAAAAGTGGGCATATTATACAAAGAATTTTCGCCTTGCAGTTTATTAAGGCCGGTTATAATCTGGCTGCCATGCGATGTGTGGCCGTAAAATATTTTATAGTCCGCCCTTATCTGGTCGAAATATGATTCCGGTATTGAGTCAAATTCAGAGATTACAGTGTGGTCAACCATGAGCGAGTCTGCCTGCGCTGATGAACAACAATATGGTAAACACATGCCAAACAAGATAATTGCGGCCGCTAAAATGATTCTTTCATTTTTCATAAGCATCTCCTTTGTAATAATTGTATTCTTTATCGGATAATAATTATCAAAACGTTAAATATCTTTTATTAAGATATAATTATCATTTATTATATAAGTTGTCAATGGGAAAAACAAACTTACGATATTTACGGAAACTGTCATTTTTATAGTAAGGCAGTTCGCCTTAGGCGGGCGACTTTTGCAAATTTTATCTCTTAAAATGGACATTTTCCTTAAACGAATAACACTCCGAAAGATAGAAAAAGCCGCCAGGGGAAGGGGGGGAATCCTGGCGGCTTATGAAAATGATGCTATTTAACCAGCATCATCTGTTTAGCTTCGGCGAAATCGCCTGTTTCTATGCGGTAAAAATAAACACCGCTGGTTACAGTATTGCCGCTGGCATCGGTGCTGTTCCAGATGACATTATGCATACCGGCGTTTTTGTACTCGTTGACTAACGTATTCACTAACTGACCGTTTATATTGTAAACAGCAAGGTTTACATTGCCCGCCTCAGGGAGCGTATAGCTGATAGTAGTAGTTGGATTAAACGGGTTGGGGTAGTTTGACAAAAGGGAATAAGTTTGCGGAAGGTTAGAGATTTCTTCGGTCTCGGGTGTGGCTTTGCCAGTCGTAGAATACCAAACACAGGTTTTGGCGGCATATTGATGATAGCCATATCCATAGATGAAATCATCAACATATTTTAAAGTAAAATTACCGTATGATTCGCTCTCGCCTTTATACAAGAAAGCGTTATAATAGTTGCCCTGATATTGTGTTTTGTACCAAGCCATTTTATTATAAGGATTCATATAGTACAATTTAAAACTGAAAGATTCGCCATCATGGGATACATTTATCCAATTCCAGCGGTTTCCTACGCATCCTAACCAATTATAGTATAATGTATCCACGACTGGTGCAGGGGAGCCGACAGTAATATGAATCGAATCAGAGTTAGTATTACCATAAAAGTCTTTAGCAACAACTTTAATCCCATATTCGCCATCTGAAGGAGGCGTGTAAAAATACTGATAATCGGAGTCACAATCCGAATCTGTATTCTTGAGTTGTCCGTTTACATATGTTTTCACCTCAATAGAATTATGAGGCTGATTAGTGCCGGGTTCACCTCTACCCATGCCGCTGTAATCCGCTTCGATAGTTATTTCACTGCCGGGTGTAAATTGATTGCCATTAGTGGGGCTGGTAATCAGGATTGTAGGATCTTCTTCATAAGGCACAATCCACAACTTTACCTGGGTTTTACTAGTATTTACCATTTCGTAATAAACCAGCCACTGTTCTCCATCTCTAGAGAATATCTCTTTATCACCAATTTCTAAACATTCACTATGATATGACGTACCACTACAGTTGCATAAAGTTACGAAAACATCCGGATTACTCACATATTGCTCGATATATGCCCTAAACCTCCAGCAATGACCATTTGCTCCAAGTACTTCAGCGCTGTTGTTATGATAAATCCAGCCGTAATAGGTCATATCCTCGAATAAACTTCCCCAAACAAGCGGCAGACAGGCGCCCTGCTCCTCTTCGTGGTTGTAAGTATCCATAATTATCGATGTGTACTGCATAACAGGCCCTAAAGCCTGAAACCGGGTGGCAATATTTCTCCAAAAATTAGCGCCCTTGAAATAAAAGGCTATATCATCTCCTTCTGTAGCGTAAGTACCGCATCTCTCGCAAACAGTGCCTATGAAGTTTATGGATTTAGCTCCTCCCCCATATATGAATTCCTGTGTGGCTTGGGCGATTCCGCTCGCCATACTCAATGGCCAACCCCTATCCTCTAAGTTGTCCTCGACCTCGTCATCTATTGAGTTCCAGGCGCTATGTATCCGACCAGAAAGTGTGGATGCCTTGTATTCCTTTATTATCCCGTCAACGTAAATATTCTCATTAAGGTCGTATGACGCCGTATATATGGTGATATTTCTGTTGGGAGGATTACCAGAGTGATCTCCATATTTATATCTCACATCCCAGTTGGTCTTACTGCTATATTGTGTTGGAACTTCATAAATTATTCCAAAAAGATTTTTATTCCGATTGCCGCCCGAATCCAATCGATAAGGCGTAGCAGTTGAATAATCAACTACCTGATTATCTACCAATAATTCGACTCTCTCGATAATCTCGGAAAAATACGAATGAGAGCCGCTTACGCCCTCCGAGGCAACCAATACTATAATATAGTCCGATGGTGTCTGGGTAATATCAACATTCCATGAATTGCCAGTGCTAACAGTACTGGTATTTTCCTCACAGTTAAGATAATTGATAGCTTCATGCAGCTTATTACATGCCTTGGCGCTTTCGGGAATGCCCATAAGAGCAACAAAGGCAATCAATAGCCAAGCTGTTATTTTTAAATATTTCAAATTTCCCTCCGTTTCATATTTAGTATTCAGCTTTTCTTGTCTTTAATCAAATTATTAATTATAAAACCAAAGTATTTTTTATCCTATCCCCTCCCTTATAATATTCTCATCCTAAGAATATTGTAATTAATTAGATGTTAATTTTAAAATAATTGTTTTAAATGTTGCCTTAATAAAACCTCCTTCCCTTTTTTCTGTTAAATTGCCTAGGCTGATTTCCGACTAAATCGACTCGTCATGTAATAATTACTAAAAAAGCAAAAACTTAATCACATGCTGTTGTCACTTATATAAAGCAACAAATATGCCAAAGCTCTATATGACCGTGTAATTATTTAACAGAATAATTAAGTACCGCTATATCAATATATTGCAAACGCCTGATAATGTATCAGTATATTGCATAAGCAAAGATATATTGCAATTGTTGACCTGAAATCTGGTCGTTGACCACAAAATATTTGGTCATTAATAAGCTATTGTTTGAATAATTGATAGGATATGGTATTTTCGAGCTATGATATGTTGTATTTTTTTAATTTATATTGCAAACCGCTAAGTCTGAGTTTTAATCTTTTAGCTGTTTGGCGCTGGTTTTTGCTAGAGATGCTAAATGCCTCTTTAATAATATCTTTCTCGTATTTTTCAACAGTTTCTTTTAAATTAAATTCATTATTTTTCAGTATTAGTGTCCTATATTCGACGATGTTATTATTGCCGCTAATATTTTCCAACTTGAGATCTTTAGCTGATATATATCCGGAATCATTTAAGATTACAGCTCTTTCTATTTTATGCTTAAGTTCTCGAACATTACCCTGCCATTGATAGCTATTAATAGCTTTTTGTGCATCATTGGTAAACCCTATTTTATTTCTTTTCCTGCCAAACTGACCGAGAAAATAGTGAGCCAACAGCATAATATCATCATCTCGCTCACGCAAAGGAGGAACCTCAATCGGCACGACACTAAGCCTATAATATAAATCCTCACGAAATTTGCCCGCCACTACCAACGGTTTCAGATGTTTATTGCTGGCGGCAATTACTCGAACATTCACATTCATCCTTTTAGTTTCTCCAACTCTTCTTATATCTTTTTCCTGCAATACGCGAAGCAAATTTGACTGCAGATTAAATGGAATTTCGCTTATCTCATCCAAGAAGACCGTGCCGCCATCCGATGTTTCGAAAAGCCCTTTTTTCATAGAATAAGCACCGGTGAAAGCGCCTTTCTCGTGCCCAAAGAGTTCACTTTCCAACAATCCGGCAGGTATCGAACCGCAATCTATTATTCCTAAAGGTTTATTCTTTCTAAAGCTGGCGCTGTGGATAGCATGAGCAACCGATTCCTTGCCGGTACCGGTTTCACCATAAATTAAAACGGCGGCATCGGTTTCGGCTACTTTGTCTATCATGGTAAACATCTTCAGCATAGGTTCACTTTCACCAATTATTCTTCTTGTGCCAGTCTGCTTTTCATGCAGGTTAATAATCTCTGTTTCTAATAGGGTAGAACGCCGTTCGCTTTCTTTCAGTTTTCTTTCCGCCAACTTGCGCTCAGTGATATTGCGAACAATAGCCAATACCATATTTTCCACATCGATTTTCATCCGGTTAAGACTTACCTCTGTCTCGAAAGTTGTGCCATCCGGACGGCAATAAACCCACTCAAAAAATTGATGTTCGCCTTTGAGAGCATTTTTGATTTTTTCCAGCGCTTTTTCTTTTGATTCCATACTATCCGGCTGCAGGTAAGGAGAAAATTCATAATAAGAGCGGTTAATTATATCACTTCGGGAACAACCAAACATCGCTTCGGCTGCCGGATTGCAGTCTATAAAAACATCTTTTCTTATAATGAATATAGCATCCTCGGCGCTTTGATAAAGCGTTCGGTATTGCTTTTCGCTTTTCTTCAACTCTTTGGTTTTTTCCTCGATTATCTTATTGCTTTCCTGCAGTTTAGCTAATGTGGTAGACAGGTGATTTTTCTGCTCGGTAATCTGAATGTTTTTTTCATTAAGTATTTTATTGGCTTTTTGTTTGACTCTATAACGACTATAAATTATCAAAGCTAAAATCAATATTAATCCGGACATTACAATCAATGAATCGCGGACATACTCTTGACGAGCAATTTCTGACTTTTGAATTTCATTATCCCTGCGCAGCAGCTCGTTTTCTCTTTCTTTCTTTTCAGTTTCATATTTGGTCTGCATTTCAGCGATTTTCTCGCTGCTTTCTTTGGTGAAAATACTGTCTTTTATATCTGCATACATCTTGTAATATTCAAGCGATTTTTTATGATCACCTTTTACCGAATACAAATCCGATAAAAGCCTGTAACATTCTTGTAATAAGTATTTATCTTCAACTTCTTTAGCAAATTTCAAAACTTGTTCAATATATAGATATGCTTTATTATAATTTTTTAACTGTTTATAGATATTTCCAATATTATATTGAGAATTGGCAATGCCCATTTTATCGCCAATTTCTTTTTTTATTTTCAACGACTTAAAATAGTATTCTAATGCCTCATTATAACTGCCTGTTTTTTCATAAACCGAACCAATATTATTAAATGTTTCACTAATGCCCCTTTTATCACCGGTTTCTTTTTCTATGTTCATGGAATTTGAATAGTATTCTAAAGCCTTACTATAATTCCCTAATTTTAAATAAATAGATCCAACATTATTCAACGATGCGGCAACACTTAGTTTATCACCAATGCGTTCTGTTATTTTCAATGATTTCAGATAATATTCTAATGCTTTACTATTATCGCATAATGCTAAATGAATATTTCCAATGTTATTTAAGGAACCGGCAATGTTTTTATCATCACCTATTTTTTCCATTACTTCCAACGATTTTAAACAATATTCTAAAGCCTTGTCGTAATCATTTATTCTTAAATATATGCTTCCAAGGTTATTTAGGGGTTTAGAGATATTAACCGTATCACCAATATCCTCATACATTTTATAGGATTTCAGATAATATTCTAATGCTTTATTGTAATCGCATAATACTAAATAGATAGTTCCAATGTTATTAAAAGAACCAGCAATATTTTCTTTATCGCTAAATTCTTGTTTTATTTCCAGAGATTGCAGAAAATATTCTAAAGATTTATCATAATTACCTAAAAAAAAGTTCCCTGCACCAATATTATTTAGAGAATTTGCTTCCCCATTTCTATCTTTTTCTTTTTGCGCTAAAGTTAATGCCTGTTTTCCATATTCAATTGTCTTATCGGGTGATACCCCGCGATATTCTTTCGCGATTTCATTTAAAAGCTCGACTTTCTCTTTATCGGTTCCATCGAAATGCGATAAGACAACCTCCAAGCTGTCAATATTGGCCTGCGCAAATAAAGCAACGCTGTATACAAGAACAAAGAATAAATTAACTATATATATTTTCATGAATTCTCCATTTTAAGCAACAATTCTACTTTCTTGTGAAACATACAATACTCGAAGTCGTCAATTGCCATAATTCTATTTGTGTAACCTGTCGCACTGACTTATGTGCTGGTTGGATTAAATATACTACATAATTAATAAAAAGGCAAGACTCTGAAGCTATATTACGCAACCTAAATTCTTTTTCTGTCTTTCCGTTAAAAAAACATTGTTTTGTTCTGCCTCTGACGGAAATGGACTTTTCCTCGATTTGAGTTAGTTGTATAATTAATTATCAAAAACACGGAGGAAAAGTTAATGAACAAGCAACGAAAGCATTATTCGCCTGACCAAAAAGTAGCTATCATAAAGCAGTATTTATTAGAGAAAGTGCCTGTTTCTGATCTCTGCGATAAATATGATCTGCGGCCTGCTGTCCTCTATCGCTGGCAGAAACAATTCTTTGAAAATAGTGCCTTAACTTTCCAGCGTCAAACCGGAGCTAAAACTACTGGTCTAGAGAAAAAAGTTGAAGCCTTAGAGTAGAAGTTAACCAATAAAAACGAGGTTTTATCTGAGCTAATGGAAGAACACGTAGCGTTAAAAAAAGTCTTGGGGAAATTTGAGAGCTAATTGGACAGAACCGGGTGCCCCACTCCCGCCCAAAGCGGGAGTGGGTTACCTCATGGTCAAGTTATAATTGGTATTGTGGAAAATGAGATGTCCCGATATCGATTTATAGTTATGAATTGTGAAGTTTGGTAGCTTTTTATAAAGGCATCCCACCCTCGCTTAAGGCGGGGGATGGGGCACCCGGCTAAGAGGGTCTTTCGTGCATCGTCAGTCCGCCGCGGCGGATTTCCTGACGACATTGGCAGCCTCATAACAGAAAGCAGGAAGGGGTTTCTGCCTTCGCGAAGATATATTTTCTTGCCTTCGTGAAGAATAGTCAAGACCGCTAAGAGGGTCTTGGCCTATTAACTGGTCTGCCAATGCTATTATAATTTCACCAATCATCTACATACATGTTTCAAGGCTTTTCGCAGTAATTGAAATCACGCCCTGATGATTTTCAACTATGCCGGTTGCCTCTATAAGCGGTTTTTTGAAAATCCGTTGTCCATATTTTTTGTAAATATCAGGGAAAAGCGTTACCTCGAAATAATCGAAAGCATCCTCCATTGTCAGGAAAACCATGAGTTTGCCATCGCCGGTTCTGATGCGTTTGCGGTCGATAACCTGCCCGATGATTTTAACCTGCTTGCCCCTTAGGTCAGGCAGTTCGCATGATTTCACATGCCCATTGCCGCCGGCAAAACGTTCTGTCGGATGACAGCTTACCGCCATATCGAGAATTTCCTGTTCGGCGGTTAATCTCTCATCGATACTGTAGTTACGCAGTTTCGGCGAAAAATCTACCTCGGACGGCAGAATACTGCCAAGCAAAGGCGTGTTCGGTTCGCTTTTTAAAATCTTTTTACCGTACAATTTCAGATACCATAATAATTGAGGGCGCGTTCGGCCGAGAAAATCCAAGGCTCCAACCCTGATAAGATTCTCCGCCTCTGTTATCGAGGGATGTACGCGCATTAAAAAATCCCCCAGCGATATAAATGGTTTCCGTTGCCTCTCATTTATGATGGTATTGATTGTGGCTTCGGAAATATTTTTTACAAAGGTTAAACCGATTCGTATAGTATCATTTTTTACGACACAAAGTTTATCCGGCCGGTCGATATCAGGCAGCGCAAGTTTAGCTCCGTAACGGCGAGCCTCATCGGCATACACAAAAGAGCGATAATAGCCACAGAAATTATTCAGCATAGCGGTCATATATTCAATCGGATAACGAGCCTTAAGATAACATCCGCGATAGCTTAAGACGGCATAAGTGGCCGCATGCGCCTTGCAAAATCCATAGCCGGCAAACTGGCTTAGAAGTTTGAACACCTGCCGGGCGTTTTCATTTTTTACACCTCTGGATTCCGCCTGCGTAACAAATTTCTCAGCATAAGATGCAAATTCATCTTTGCCCCTTCTCTTGGTGATAGCCCGTCTTAGAAGGTCTGCCTGAGCAGGCGTAAAACCCGCCAAAGCCTCAGCCGAACGAAGCACTTGCTCCTGGTAAACGACATTTCCCAGCGTTTCGGCAAGCGCGGACTTAAGCAGCGGATGCGGATACTCGACCGGCTTTTTCCCCGATAACCTCTCTAAGAAAAGCTTTTTCATTCCCGATTCGGAGGCGCCGGGACGAATAAGCGCTAAGGCAAGAGTAATATCATTGATATTTTTAGGCTTCATCTCAATCAGCAGCGCTCGCAAGCCGGGCGATTCAATTTGGAATACGCCGATTGTCCTGCCTGCTTGGAGAAGCTTGAAAGTATCCTTATCGTTATAATTATATTCGACCGGCCGGCCTGATTTTTTCATAGCAAAATTTTCCCCATCGACGATTGTTGATAAGCCGCGCTGTCCGAGAAGGTCGATTTTAACCAAGCCGAGTTTGGCTATCGAATGCATATCATACTGGGTTATGGCGATGCCTTTGGCCGACATCTGAAGCGGCGTTATATCCAAAAGCTTTCCCGGGGCGATGACTATCCCGCCGCAGTGTATGGAAAGGTGACGCGGATAACCCTCGATTCGAGGAACTAATTCGATTATTGTTTTGTATGGTTCCGTATCTATGGGCAAGTTCTTACATTCGGGGTATCTACCGCGAGTCTTTTGTAAATTGCCAAGGCTGCCCCAAGGAAGTCTTTTGGTGAAATCCGAAATCTCATCTTCCGAAAGGCCGAATGTTTTGGCAAGTTCGCGGAATGCTCCGCGCGCGGCGAATGTATTAAAAGTGCAAATCATAGCGACTCGTTTGCGCCCGTATTTCTCATAGACGAATTCCAATACTTCATCACGGCGGCGCCAGCATATATCAAGATCAATATCCGGCGGGTCGGTGCGCGCCTCATTGAGAAAACGAGCGAAATACAGGTTTTGCTCGATAGGATCAATCTCGGTAATCCCCAGAGTGTAGGAGATAATCGAAGAGGCGGCTGAACCCCGACCGATTATCGGTATGCCGTTATGTTTGCAAAACTCAATTATCTCAGCAACTATCAGGAAATAATCAGTAAAACCGGTTTGCCTGATAATCGCTAATTCCGTTTCAAACTGCGAGCGAACCTCTCCATTTATAGTGCTATAACGGTAATGCAAACCAGCCTCGGCTTTATGACGCAATAACTGATGATTCGATAACCGAGCATCGCTTTTATATTCAGGAAAGTTAAGCTTCCCTATAGGCAATTCCAAGCTGCATTTTTCGGCGGCTTCCAATGTCATGGTAAGGGCTTCGGGATATTCTTTGTATAATCCTTTCATCGTTTTCGGAGCCTGAAGATATGATTTTGGACTAACCAGCATTGACCTGTCAAGCTCATCGATTGTAGTCAGGTTCTTGATAGCGGTTAGAGCACGATGAACAACAAAGTCGCTTTCCTGAATGAAATAAACCGGGTCAGCCGCTATAATATTTATATCATATTCACGCCCAAGTCTTGCCATCTCACGGGCGGTGAGCCGTATCATAAGGTCATCGAACGACTCCATCCCCAAATACAAGTCGCGATTAAAAATATCCTTAAGCTCGCGGATGTTTTTCTTATCCAAACAGATAAATATCAACCCTTCGGCATAAGCCGCAATGTCATCAAGCGAGGGTGGGTGTTCATCAAGCATCCTGATAGTCGATAACCGGCAGAGATTGCCGTAGCCGGTCATGTTTTTAGATAGATAGAAACCTCGACCGGCTTCCGTTTCAATCTCGCAACCGATAATCGGTTTTATGCCATACTCTATCGCTTTAGTGTAAAACTCGACTGCGCCGTAGAGTCCATTTATATCAGCTAAGCCAATAGCCTTATATCCTATTCCCATTACTCCCTCAAGCAGACGGTCAAGACTAACCGGACCATGCAAAAACGAGTAATTAGAGCGACAGCGAAGGGGTGCGTAATTCGTAACCATCAACGACCTCACGAAATTTGCCGCTAAGCGGCATGGTTTTGCCATAGAAAATGGCATGATACCCAAAATGACGGCGTATCCTATCAAGCTCCCTGCTTAGATTGGAATATTTATTTTTTTCATGGTCAAAAAACCCGAACTGCTTCATCGCTGGAATTAATCGTACGGCAGTTATCCCAAGATGACGGATGCCGACCTTGCGAGTGTATATCTCAGAGAACAGCTTCTCCACAGTAGGGAATATATCCGGTTCGTTGTCGGAATAGCCTGATAGAGTTGCCGCGCAATCGGCAAATTTATAATCCACATAGCGGATTTTTACCGCTACCCGGCGGGTTTGTAATGACAATCGCCTGAGTTCGAGGCAAACCCTTTCCAGAAGGTAATACAGCATGCCATTAAGAAATTTTTTATCGACCGAATCGGCATTGAAAGTGGTCTCGCGGGAAATAGATTTCGGCATAGCCTGAGTTTTCACCTTGCGTTTATCGATACCGCGAGCGTAGTCATACCACTCGATGCCGCGTTTGCCAAACAGCTCAATCAGGACAGGCTGCGGTACATCCCGCAACTGCCTGACAGTATATACGCCAAGCTCAGCCAGCAGGGCTTTGGTCTTCCAGCCTATATTCGGAAGCTTGTCAACATGAAGCTCGCCAAGCATATTCTGCTCAGCCTCCGGTTTCAACACAGCGACACCGTCTCGTTTCGATTTGGCCATCAAGCAGGCGATTTTAGCAAACATCTTGGAGGTGCCGATACCAACAGAACAGTTAATATTAAGTCGTTCTCTGATAGCATCTTTGACGGTATGAGACAGAATCTCAATCGATTCGAATAAGGACAGCGAACAGGTTAAATCGAGATATGCTTCATCCATCGAAACCGGCTCGACAAGCGGTGTAAAGCTATGGAAAATATCGCATATCTCCGCCCAGTAATCACGATAGACCCTTATGTCGCCTTTCAGGAAAACAGCATTTGGCAGGCGGCGATGAGCCTCAGCCAGCGACAAACCGAATTTTATGCCAAGCCGACGAGCCTCATACGAGGCGCAAATTACCACTCCGCGCGTACCGGGGAGTCCGCCGACTATAACCGGCTTGCCAATCAGGTCGGGATTTAGCGCCTGCTCCACCGAGGCTAAGAAGGCGTCCATATCTACCAAGGCGATTGTTTTTTGCGTATTTCTCAACATCTGCACATTAATATAGTGAACATATGTGCTCCTGTCAAGATATTTTTTCAGTAGGATGTGAGATTTTTTAGGGATGATGAATGTTGTTATTTTTGATAGTATATATTAGCAAGCAGGTCAATTTGCCTGAGACGGATTGACCTATTGGACTATAATTGTTTTTTGAGTTTTTCGGCGCCAAATTTTTGGATATCTAAGCCGATGATCACCATCAAAATTGCAATTGATGAATCGCGGCCTAACTGATAATACATCCATACGGCGCCAACAGCGAAAATTATTCCGCCTATAACTCTTATGACTATTTTCTTCAAATCATTCTCCCGTATTACTTACGATTACTTATATGATCTTACCCCGTTTTAACAAACACCTTATTAATGTAATTAAATTGTATTTCAAAGTCAACGGGCGATTTATAATCTAAAGCTGAATGTCTTCTCTGACGGTTGTAAAACACCTCGATGTACTCAAAGACGCTTGACTTAGCCTCCTCTCTGGTTTGATAATTTTCATACATCGGTGGAAAGAGTAAGTTTGCCGGTATTACCGGTAATGGTAGCTTTAGCGGCAAATTTACTTCAAAGACCGAATATACAACGGAGTGGCAAGGCGAATACTCACTTAAAAAATAAAAACGAATAATGCAAAGCACGAAGTGGTTACGTAGGGCAGGTCTTTCCAAGACCTGCCTCTTCGCTCTGGATTCCCAATCAAGTTGGGAATGACAATAATAGTAAAGCGTGATAGGATATAGTAACGCCGGTCAATCAATCAATGACCACTTTGTTGACGTCAACAAAATGGTTCAATTAGTTCGTAGGGCAATCCGGCAGCTGCCGGACTTGTGATCTTGACTATTTCGGCTTCTCTCTATTGTTTATCATTCGTCAGTTACGCCGGGCATCCGTTGCAGCTATCGGGAAAACACAGGTACCCCTCCTTTCCATATTCCTAAAACAATCAAATATTTTGTCTTTACTAAATGCGGCTATATGGTGTATTCTTTAATTGTAATGATGTAAAAAATTTGGCGGTCTGACAGCAGGCATATCATCATAAAAACAATGATGCAAAAATCTGAAAACAGTCTTGATGCTGATATTGTATGCGTCAAGATGGAAGCTTGCAACATCCTGACGCCGGAACCCGGGATGATTACGTACTATGGATAATTTGGCTTACTTGCGCGATATAGTTGTAATTCTTGGCTTTGCCATAGTTATCGTAACAGTATTTCATAGATTCAAACTACCGTCCATCGCAGGCTTTATACTGGCTGGCATATTAGTTGGTCCCCAAGGTCTTGGCTTAGTCAACGATGTTCATCAGGTTGAGATTTTAGCCGAGGTTGGCGTTGCCCTTTTATTATTCGGTATCGGCTTAGAGCTTTCGCTTGAGAAACTTCGACGCCTTTGGAAGCTGATTCTAACGGGAGGTTTTCTTCAAGTCGGCCTGAGTATTTCTGTTGTTTTCATTATTTCAAAATTTTTTGGGCTGGCAGACAACACCGCTTTATTTATAGGTTTTCTAATTGCTTTATCAAGTACTGCCATAGTCCTCAGAGAATTACAGCAGCGGGGTGATGTGGATGCTCCTCACGGACGCCTTACTCTTGGCATACTTGTTTTTCAGGATTTCAGCGTGATACCGATGATTTTGGTTATCCCGCTCTTAAGCAGTTCGGAGTCATCCGCAAAGGATTTGCTCGGCGCCCTTATATGGGCTTGTATAATTATTGTCGGAGTACTGTTTGGGGCGCGAATTATTATCCCGCGAATACTAAATGTTATTGCCAGAACACGTCAGCGGCACTTGTTTATTATGGCCGTTTTTACTATTTGCATCGGTACTGCCTGGCTTATCTCAAGCGCAGGCGTTTCGCTTGCTATCGGCGCTTTTCTGGCTGGATTGATTGTTGCCGAAAGTGAATATCGTCATCAAGCGCTGGCGGATCTTATTCCATTTCGGGAAGTGTTCGCCAGCCTGTTTTTTGTTTCAATAGGTATGCTGCTGATTCCAAGTATTATTATCGAGAATTATTTTCTGATACTTATGCTTCTAACGGCAATCATAGTCGGTAAATTTATAATAGTTTTTATCACTGCCGCAATAATACGTTTGCCGCTAAGGGTATGCCTGTTAGCTGCTGTGGCATTAACACAGGTTGGAGAATTCTCTCTTGTTCTATCGTATGCCGCCAAGGGTACCGGTTTATTGGATAAGTCTCTCGAAATTAATTTGATTTCGGCAGTTATTCTCTCGATGTTTATAACTCCTTTTGCTATCCCTTTTGGCCCGCGCCTTGCCGCCGTAGCGGGCAGACTGCGGATTTTTACTCGCTTGTTCAAGACTGCCATCGATGAGGGCGCTGTTGATAAAATCCAAACTATACATAGCCATATTATTGTAGGCGGATACGGTTTTGCCGGTCAGGAGCTTGCACAGACTCTTGATGAATGTGATATCCCCTATGTAATCGTAGATCTTAATATTGATAATGTGCGAAAAGCCGGTCGTAAAGGCAGGCACGCATATTTCGGTGATGTTACCAACCATGAAGTACTCGAGCATTTGAGGGCGGGATATGCTAAAGAGTTAGTTCTACTGATTAACGACCCGGGAGCCGCAGAACGAGCTGTAAAGGTTGCTCGCAGTCTTGCCCCAAATTTGTATATCGTAGTAAGAACACAGTACATGCTTGACATCAAACCGCTCCTTGCGGCGGGCGCCAACGATGTAATATCCGCTGAACAGGAAGCTGCCGTTGAGGTCGCTTCTCGTCTGCTTAACAGACATCAGGTAGAATCCCCGCAGATTGCCAAGCGCTGTTCCCAAATTCGCAATCGACATAATTGAATGGTCGCGTAGGGGCGTCCGCCTTGGGCGGATACGCTTTTTTTTTGCGTATAAATATTGCAGAGTAAAATGATAGGTACATCTATTCGGGGGGGGATATATGTCTCGAAATTTTGATGCATGAATAGTCAAGACCGCAAGGAGGGTCTTGACCTATTGTACTATAAAAGCTAATAATTAATAACAACCTACATTAACAACGATCCGAGTAATTTTTTCCCAATCAACACAAGCTATTTTTGCTATTCCGGTCTCACCCCTTTTTAAATCTGCACTTATACTAACTTTATATTCATCTATCTTTATATCATTAACACCATAAGCTATATATGATATATTTCCAACGCGTCCACCATTATAGGTCATATTCGATTCCCATCCAGCAATATCGTCATGTTTCCATTTTGAAAAGGTAACAGCCTCTACGCAATCACCTGTAATATGTACTTGAACCATTCTTGCGGACTTATGTGAATCAGTACCCTTGAATTTATTGATAAGTTGATCACAGTTTAATAAGAAAGATAAACTAACGATTAGTATAACTCTAACAACTATTACGGTTGAATGTAGTTTAAATAATTTCATGATATCCTCCTTATGATTATTTATCAGGAGACTTAGTAAGATAAATTAATATAAATATAGGACATAAACCCCCGACAAAAAAATGATGGGAAGGATATGTTTTCGGCGCTGGACTGAGATAATATTTTTTTCCCCGATTATATTTACATATCTTTTGGCCAATTCAACATTCCCTTAGCTTTTAATGCAAACACAACATTCATTGCACCTTGTTGTTTTATAGGTACTGTTTCGAATTGCTTTAATACGATTTCTCTTACTTTCTTCCATATTTCGTCATACTTGCAATCTGGTTGTGACCGGCTATTTAATAATATCTTTGCGGCCTCAATAGCATAAGCTTTATTCTTTACTGATGTTGTATAAGGAAAACCAATTGAAGGTTTTGGAATTCCATTAACATATCCTTCTTCACAAAGACCGAGAAAAGCACATTTTGGACAACCCTTATCTTGATTTGTTTTACTATCTGTACATTCTTTAATTGCTTTTTCCCAGGAATCTAATAGAGCTTTCTTTGGAGTCATCTTTGAAATCCTTATTAATTCTTTATAATATTCCACAGCCTTAATAACTGCTTGACCGTACATTCCAAATTTATAAGCCATTATCCCTCCTAATATGATATTTGTATTATCGGCAACCTTTAGAAAAGGATAAATTGTCTTATAGGGTAATTTATAACTATAACTATTTCTTATTCAGTTAAATAGGGCATCCGCCGCGGCGGACGAGCCCTGCCTCTTCAGCGCTTTCATTTACACAATTACTCTCGATATTCATCATCATTATTATCAATTATAATAATATGTTTAATCCTCAATCCCTGTCAAGCCTCATATCCCGAATTATTTATAAAACCTATTTTATTATTAGCATAGCAGGGCATCCGCCGCGGTGGTCTACAAAACCCGACACCATTGCCCATTTCAAAAATTTAATGAGAAACCGAAAAATTCTACTTGTTAAAATAACTATAAATGTTGTATCTTATTAACAATTATGAAAAAATCAGATAAGCAAAAAATAAAAGAACTATTCTTCAAATTAAAAGATACATGCGATAGTTCGCCGCTGGTCAAAAAAGAAATAATCACCGCCTTGAGAATTCAAAATGTGTTAAGCTCAAATACGTTGGAAAATGATTTTATTGATTCGATTTTTCTTGATTCGGCTCTGTACCGAGGCAATATTAGAGTGAAAGAATTTTCTAATCCTGTTTATCGAAAGTGTTTCTTGGAGGTTAAAGACTGCGACCGCATGCTTCGCTATCTCGAAGTCAGAGCTTCTAAAAAAGCAGAATTATCTGTTACATTGCTTCTGAAACTCCATCGAATAATATTCGAAAATAGCTGGCCTGATATTGCCGGTCAATTTCGCAATGTTGATGTCCGGATACGAGGAATAAAACAGCGGCTGCCGCATTACACGCAAATTAAGGAAATTATATACCAGCATGTAGGTTGGGTCGATGGAATTTTAAAACTGCTGGGACCGGTTACGCCGAATAACTTTTATGAGATATTTCATATCGCCGCCGATCTTCAACGTCGGATTATCCATACCTACCCGTTTCAAGCCGGAAACTGGCGAATTGCAAGGGCAATGTCTGACTATATATTGCTTTACAGCGGAATGACCTATAATATAATCGGGGCAAGCGACTACGATAATTATATATCGACAATAGGCAATTCCAAAATCACGGATTTTTCCGATTTTGAGGAATTTTTGCTTGGCTGTTATGGTGAAACATTGAATCGGGTTATCGGCTTCACCAAGCTAAAAAACAAATTCTGATAGATATTTTTCTAACCTAATTGCTTTATCATTCAATAATAATTACATTTCGCTTATGATTATTGCTTCGATTTCAAACCTAACCAAATCTTACCCATCGATAAGGGTTTTAGATGATATTTGCCTCGCTATTAAAAGCGGCGAAAAGATTGGTCTGGTTGGCGCTAATGGCACTGGAAAAACTACTTTGCTTGAGATTATTTTCGGCTTAGTCGATATTGAATCGGGTTCTGTGGATATTATCAAGGGTACTAAAGTAGAATACCTGCCCCAATCGTTTGCCGATTCTATTGATAACAAGAACAAAATCGATGTAAGCTTATTCGATTTTGTCAGGTCTGGTTTCGGGGAATTGCTGACCTTAAAGGAAAAAATCGAAAGCCTCGAGAAAAAGATTTCAGCCGGTTTGGCAACCCGAAAGGAAAAAAACAGATACAGCGAGGCGCTTCATTCATTTGAATTTCACAATGGCTATGGCATTGAAGCTCGGGTTGAGAAAATTATGGCCGGTTTGGGGTTTTCAAAGGATATGTTTGATGTAAGCTTAGGCATATTGTCGGGCGGTGAGAAGAATCGAGCACTGCTTGCCCGCCTTTTAGTGGTTAACCCCGATTTTATGCTTTTAGACGAGCCAACCAACCATTTGGATATTAATGGCATCGAGTTTTTGGAAAATTATCTGAAAACATCGCCGTCAGCAGCCCTTATAGTCTCGCACGATAGGCGGTTTTTAGACCGCACTGTCAACAAAATATGGGAAATTCATGCCGCCAGAATAAAGTCATATCAGGGAAACTACAGCGTATATTTGCAGGCCAAATCGAAACAGGAGGAATTAGAGCTTAAGGCATATAATCAACAGCGGGAGTTCATAAAAAAAACCAAAACATTTATTGCCAAAAATATAGCCGGACAAAAAACAAAACAAGCTCAATCGCGACGGAAAATGCTGGCCCGGCTTGAACGCCTTAACAAACCTGCCTCAGCAGAAAAAAGCATCGGAATCAGATTAGATGATATTGCCAGGTCTGACCGTATAATCTGCCGATTCGATGGCGTTAAATTCAGTTATGAAGAAAAGCCTATTTTGAAGAGTGCTGAATTCACAATTGAAAGAGGCGAAAAAATCGGGCTTATTGGCAGCAACGGGTCGGGAAAGACAACTATTCTCGAACTGGCAGCTAACAGGATTAAACAAGACAGCGGTGAAATAATTCGCGGGAAAAAGATAACTCCGGGCTATTTCCGTCAAATTCGGGATGAGTTTCGCCCCGCTGATAAAGTCATCGATATAATCGCCCGTGTTTTGCCTGATTATACCGAGGGCAAGCAGCGCGATTATTTAGCCTCATTTTTATTTGTGGGCGATGATGTTTTCAGGCAGATTGGGACATTCTCCGGAGGCCAGCAAAGCCGTCTTGCCTTAGCTATGCTTTTAGCAAAACAGCCGAATTTCTTAGCGCTTGATGAGCCGACCAATCACCTCGATATCCAATCACGCGAGGTCTTGGAGCAAGCTCTCGCCGAATACAACGGAACCTTGCTGGTAGTTTCGCATGACAGGTATTTCCTCGATAGTGTAGTAGATAAAATCTATAATCTACATGATGGTTATATTAAAACATATCTCGGTAATTATTCATATTTCGAATCTAAAAGGCTTGAAATAAAACAAGCGGCTGAAAAGATTATTAAAGCAAAAACCCCAAAAACCATAAAACAGAAAAACAAAAGGATTAATCCTCTCATAATTCAAAAAATCGAAAAAGAAATTGAATCGCTGGAACTGAAACTAACTGATATTGAAACTATGATTATTTCCAGAGAACACATTTCTGATTGGGCAAAACTTCAGTCTATGCAGGATGAGAAAAATGAACTGGAAAAAAAGATTCTTTTAATGTATGAAAAGCTTGATGAACTTACATCGACTGAAAAATAATATCTACCGGAATAGCAAGCTGATTCTAATTCTGTTCGCATTTTTTATGCTGTTTTATATTATGATGCCCAACAATAACCAGGGGTATGATTCATACAGCTACGCTCTTACGGTACGTGATGGCGGCGACCTTTTTCACCCTCATCACCTTTTATACGGTTTGTTCGGTTATTTGCTTTATCAACTATTCATGTTCATCGGCATTGATAGCTTAAAAATGCTTTCGCTTATAAACTCTATTGCCGGGTCAATCGCCCTTACGGTTATTTTTGCAATCATCAGAAAAAGAAGCGGCGATTTTATAGCCATCATCGCCGCCGCTGCAGCGGGATTTCTATATTCTTTCTGGTATTATTCAACCTCGGCGGAGGTAAACATGCCGGCTTTGATGTTTCTGCTTCTGGCGCTTCATTACCTGATAGATAAAAAAGCATCAATTGTAAATTCGGCTGCAGTATATATGCTGCTTGCGGCGGGTATATTTTTTCATCAGATATTGATACTGGCTTTGCTGCCTATAATGATTTATGATTATCTGCAAAAGAAATTGCTGGCTGATACTATCAAATATGCCTTGCCTGGCATACTGTTTTGCGGTTTGATCTATTTGACAGTCGCTGTATTCGAGGCATCGGAAATAAGCATCAGCGGCATCTATGGCTGGCTGACATTCTACAGCCATCTAGGCGTCTGGGGCGGCTTTGGCAAATCAAATATCGTATCCGCTATTTGGGGGCTGGCTAAAACATTTTATGGCGGCGATATTATCCGTAATATTTTCTACAGCGGGCAATGGTCGTTCGGCGCAATTGCTTTTCTGGTTGCCGCTTTCTCAATAATGCTTGGCTTGATATATCTGCTATTAAATGCCTGTCTATATATGGCAAGGCAAAAATCCAAACGGCTGTGGCTAATACTTTCATTGATTGTAATATTCAAACTGTTTGCTTTATGGTGGGCGCCTGCCGATGATGGTTTCTGGCTGTATCCGGCTGTGTTGTTGATGGTATTCATTTTTAGCTGCGATGCTATTTTTGTCAACTGCAAGAGAGGGTTAAAAATTGCGGTGGTTGCCGGTGTTATTCTATTAGCGGTAATCAATATTTCGATGGAGTTTATCCCATCGACTGATAAGAAAAACTCGGTATTTTTACAGGGCGCTGATTCTTTTAAGCGGCTCGGTTTGACATCCGATGACTTAGTGATAACAAGCTATTCTCAGATGCGTCTGGCTTATGAGTATCATTATAATGTTTATGTGCCTACTGCCTGCCTGATGTTTTTAGAGCCGGGCGACAATGATAAAACCATCGCCGATTATTACAATTGGATTGACAGCGCACTTAAAAAAGGCAGAGTGATAATATTCGAGAACGAGATTTACCCGGAGCGTTCGAGGCATTATCTGTTCGAGCGTTTCAGCCCGGATGATTATGTTCGGATTTATGGCAGATATTTAGACCGTCTAACGGCAGTTGATTCGGTTATGGTTTACGGCAATTGGGTGCGGTTGTTTGAGATTTTGCCAGGGGAATAGTGAAAATCAGGATTGCATTTTAAAGAGATGCTCTACTAATTTATAAACATGCGTTGACGGATTACACTTTCTTAAATCATTACCCCATTGCTTTTCATTTATTACTTCTATAGAATTTTGTATAGCGGTATCTTTTCGCTCAAGAACTTTTTCAATTATACTAAGATCGCTTTCATAGTAAGAACTATGATAGTTTTTAAGCAGTCTAATGGTCTCATCACAACTTTGCATTAACCTACTTGTTTTTTCAAAATGTAATAGATACCAGTATTCAAAACAGGGATTGCTTAGAATAATTTTGATTTTGTGTTTTTGAGCTTTATTATATGCTTGATCAAGAGTTTCTTGAGGATGTGGAGCCTCAACATCAATTACACACCATATTGAATCATAAGGATCTTTAATTCTGTTTTTTTCAACATTTTCTTGCTCCTTAATCGCATTATCGACAACTTGTATAGCTGCTGCTTTATTCCTTTTGCTAACAACTTTAATTATCAAAGAAGAATTTCTGAATTGTTGTTTAATTATCTTAAAGTATTGATGTTCAGTCTTATATCCTTCACATGCAATTAAAATTCTTTCTCTTACATGCTTTTTGGGCTTGCGTCGCTTTATTTCGGCATCTTTGAGAAACTTACGTCCTTTACTAACCATCTAAACCAAATTCCTCAAGTATCGGAATAGCGCCATATCTTCCCGATAGATAGCCTCTCTGCAACGCTTCGTTTTTACGAGGTTTATAATCTGATAGCGGATATAATTGTGTAGCGCCGTATTTATCTTTTTCTGTAAACCATATTTGATCTCTTCTAAGCAATTCTGAATTCATAAGAGTCGTATCATGAGTAGCGAAGATTAGCTGAGAGCCTTTTTGATTAACATCTGAATTTTGAAAATACTTAATTAATTCATGAGCTAATAAAGGATGTAAACTTTCTTCTAGCTCATCAATTATTAAGGTATCCCTGGAAGCTATTGAATCTAAAATTGGTCCTATTAGATGGAAAAATCTCTGTGTCCCATCAGATTCATTCAACAATGGAAACTCAATATTTTTATTATTGATTATATTCTGATGCGTGAACTTAACATCATATGAAGATTTTTCCATTTCAAATAGGATATCTTTTTGAATTATGTTAGGCATTTTATCGGGAAAATCAGGTTTTTCAAATTGCTTTTTTGTAACATTAATATTGGATATCCCAAAATCAGCTTTCCTAAGCAAATCTATAATATGATTCGTAAGTTTATTTTTTAATCTCTCGTCATTACTTGAAAAATAACATAACATAGCAGTAAATAGTTCGATACTACTATTTTTTGCTATAAATGCAAGATGTTTATTAAACCACTTATATATTTGGGTTAGTTGCTCATTATTCCATTGTGCACCAACAGATGTAAACAAAGAGTTATTGCGGGTTTTGTCTGCTATTTTTTGTTTATCACCTTTAAGAAAAGACCCAAATTTCCATTCAGTTTCATCTTTTTTCTCATCATATATCCGTTGAAACCATAATTGAGATCTACCTTCAGGAGATGCAAACAACCATTCATCATGAATTCTTTCTCTTGTTGTTGTAAAACCATATTGATATCGCACATCATTATAATAAAATATTACTTCAAAAGAACTTGGCTCTTTGCTTAAATTGTCATCAAGAAAAAATGGCTCTATCGGTAATTCAGATTCAGGTTTTTGGTTTGCTGAATTACTGACAATTATTTTCATTGTAGATAGCGCTTTAATAAGATTACTTTTTCCTGATGCATTAGGTCCATATATTCCAGCTGATTTAAGCAATCGCAGTTTACCTGCAGGCATACAATTATCAGGCAATGTTTTTTTATCATTACTCGCCACCATACTAAGCGTCTGCTCATCACGAAAAGACCGATAATTCTTTACTCTAAATTCTACTAACATTTGACTCTCCGGCTAATTTAACACCGTATTTCGCACATTATCTGCATAAACTAACCTTATATTCGGTTTGTTCCCCATTTAATTTAATAATTAATTATTATTATGCAACAAAAATCTTAATAAAATCGCCTAATAAATACATAACTATCTATATTTACTTACTGCTTTATTTATCTCACTCCCACTCAATAGTAGCCGGCGGCTTGCTCGATATGTCATACACAACCCGATTAATCCCCTTCACCTCGTTTATAATCCGGTTGGAAACATTCGCCAAAAAATCATCCGGTAAACGCGCCCAATCCGCTGTCATGGCATCGGTGGAGGTAACAGCTCGCAAAGCAACCACATTCTCATAAGTGCGCTCATCGCCCATCACGCCAACACTCTTAACCGGCAACAACACACAAAACGCCTGCCAGGTTTTATCATACAGCTTGTTTTTATGAAGCTCCTTTATGAAAATATCATCAGCTTTGCGCAATAATTCCAGCCTATCCCAGGTAATTGAGCCGATAATGCGTACCGCCAAACCCGGACCCGGGAACGGATGACGCCAGATAAGATGTTTCGGCAGGTTAAGTTTGATGCCAACCGCTCGCACCTCATCCTTGAAAAGCTCTTTAAGCGGTTCGATAAGCTTTAAGCCCATCCGCTTGGGCAAACCGCCGACATTATGATGTGATTTAATTGTAGCCGATGGCCCCTTAAACGAAATCGATTCGATTAAATCGGGATAAAGCGTCCCCTGAGCAAGATATTTTATCTTTTTAGTGTTTAATGTTTTTTGGAGTTTCTTGGCTTCCTGAGAGAAAACCTCTATAAATGTCCGCCCAATAATCTTTCTCTTTCGTTCGGGATTAGCAATTCCGGTAAGGCGCTTCAAAAACAATGCGGATGAATCGACTAACCTAAGATTTAATTTGAATTTCTTAAAAGAGTTAATTACCTCCTGCGCTTCATTGAGACGCAGCAGACCGTTATTAATAAAGACACAATTAAGATTTTCGCCTATGGCTCTATTAAGAAGCATCGCCGTTACGGTTGAATCAACGCCGCCGGAAAGCGCGCATATAACTTTCTGACCGCTAAGCTGTTCTTTTAATGATTTCACCTGAGATTTTATAAACGAAGCAGGCGTCCAGTTAGCTTTGGCGCCGCAAATATCAAATATGAAATTAGCGAGGATAGTATTGCCGTATTCGGTATGAGCAACCTCCGGATGAAACTGAAGAGCATAGATATTTTTCGCCTTATTTTCGATAACAGCATGAGGCAGAGTTTCCGTAAAGGCTGTCGTGCTAAATCCATCAGCCAGCTTAACAACCGAATCGCCATGGCTCATCCAGACTTTCGATGATTTAGGCACGTTCTTAAGCAGTTTCGAGCGCGTACCGGATAAATTCTGCGATTTGCGGCTAAGTATCGAGGGACCATATTCGCGATTTTTAGCGCGCTTGACTTTCCCGCCAAACAGTTCGGTTATATGCTGAAGCCCATAACATATACCCAATACCGGCAAGCCAAGATTAAGCCAGCCCGGGTCTATACGGGGCGCATCTTTATCATGCACCGATGACGGTCCGCCGGAAAGGATAATGCCTTTCAGATTATTATCAGTCGCGGATGGCGGCACAGCATCATATTTAACCAACTCGGAATAAACGTTGTTTTCGCGTATTTTACGGGTTATAAGTTGAGAATATTGCGAGCCGAAATCTAATATCAGAATCTTATCAGTCATTATTTTTCCTTATTAAAATTCCTTTGGATGATAGTATTATGTTTGTAATTCTTATCATCCCTATCGGGATAATCGATATTATAATGCAAACCGCGCGATTCTTTCCGTTTGAGTGCGCACCTGATTAGCATTAAAGCAACATCTGCTATATTACGAAGCTGAAGCACCTCTGGGCGGATAGGATTTTTACGGTAGAACTGCTCGATATGTTTGCGCATAATAAGACAGCGGTCATAGGCTTTATTCAACCTGTTATTGGAACGGACAATGCCGACATAATCCCACATTAAATTGCGGATTGTCTGCTGGTCGTGAGAAACAACAACCCATTCCTTATGATCGAACACTTTAGATTCATCCCAATCAGGCAAATAATGTTTTCGCCTTTTTTTTATTTTCGCAAAGTTTTTTTTAGTCCATTCGGCTGCAAAATCGGCAAAAGCTACTGCCTCCAAAAGCGAGTTTGAAGCTAAACGATTTGCGCCGTGCATACCAGTGCAGGCCACCTCGCCGGCGGCAAGGAGATATTTCATAGAGGTACAGCCGTTTAAATCTGTAAGCGCGCCGCCGCAAAAATAATGCGCCGCCGGAACTACCGGTATGGGTTCTTTAGCCGGGTCGATGCCAATACTTCGGCATTTCCCGACAATTGTTGGAAAGCGCTCTTCAAGAAATGATTTGCTGCGGTTCGTAATATCAAGATAAACGCAATCATCGCCGGTTTGTTTCAAAACCATATCTATAGCGCGCGCAACAACATCACGGGGAGCCAGTTCCGCCATCTTATGCTGACCCTCCATAAACCGGCGGCCATCGGAGGATATAAGCAAACCGCCCTCGCCGCGAACAGCCTCAGTGATTAAAAATGGCTCTTCATTTACAGCATAAAGCCGAGTTGGATGAAACTGAACAAACTCAAGATTGGCTACTTTAACTCCCGCACGGTAAGCCATCGCAATTCCATCGCCGGTAGCAATGCCGGGGTTAGTCGTATGCTGATAAACATAGCCTGCGCCGCCAGTCGCCAGAAGCGTTAAGCGCGCGTGGAATGTTTCTACCTGCATCCGTTGATTGTCATACACATAAACGCCGTAACAGCTCGGGCCGCTTTTAGGCGTTTCCTTGCCCAGTTGATGCTGAGTGATTATATCTATCGCTGAATTATTTTCATAAAGATCGATATTTTTATGTTTTGCCAATGATTCTAAAAGGGCATTTTCAATATTCCGGCCGGTATGGTCTGCCGAATGAACTACCCGTTTCTGAGAATGACCGCCCTCACGGCCAAGATCAAACTGCCCGCGTTTACGGGTAAATTTTACGCCTAATTCGGCCAACTCATTAATATACCTTGGCCCTGATTTGATTACTTTTTCGACAACTGCGCTATCGCAAATGCCGCCGCCAGTTTTTATCGTATCATTAATGTGATTCTCGAAACTATCAGTCTTGCTAAAAACTGAGGCTATCCCGCCCTGGGCATAGTTTGTCGAGGTATCCATTCGATTTTTCTTAGTGATAATCGCCACCCTGCCAAGATGAGCCGTCTTTAAGGCATACATCAAACCGGCAATACCGGAACCGATTATCAAAATGTCATATTCTTTACTCATAATTTAAGCTTTTCTCTAAATTCATCAACTTGTCCATTGCCAGATTGATCAATAATATCTATCTCTAACTTAGCGAAATATACATCATAATCACCAAAATTTAAACCCTCAATTTTTACCGCATCCTTAAAAGTTACAACAAAAATCTCCGCTTTCTGTTTCCGGGCTGCCTGTATAAGGATGTCAATTTCCTCCTGCACATAGCAATGATGGTCTCTAAACCTGATGAAATTTATTGGCTTCAAACCAATTCTATTCAGACTTTCACCAAATTTGGCAGGCGAACCAAGCCCGCAGAATGCGATTGCTCTTTTGGCCGCTATCTCATCAATACCTGCTTTTTTACCATCAGCGATGTTTTGAAAACCGGTTATTTTCGAGGCTGACCAGAATAGTTTTATCCCACCCTCATTGCTGATAGTTTGTTTCTCCATAGACTGAATATCATTATAGGAAGTATAAATGATAATATCAGCCCGACGAAGAGCCTCCGGCGGCTCGCGAAGCAATCCGTAGGGAATATATCCGCCCGGTCCTAAAGGATTCGACCAATCGAGACAGACAATATCAATATCGCGATAAATCCTTCGATGCTGAAAGCCATCGTCAATAATAATTAGTTCAGCGCCATCAGAGGCGGCTTTAATGGCGGCTTCGGTTTTCGATTTGCAGACATATATCCGCACATTATCTGTCGAACGAATCATCTCTAACGGCTCATCGCCGGCATCGCTCCAATTAGAACTAGCGCTGATTTCAATCAGCCCTTTGGCTTTTCGTTTATATCCTCTGGCGACAATAGCTGTTTTATAGCCGGCTTTTACAGATAGATTGGCAATCTTAATCGCCAGCGGAGTCTTGCCGGTTCCGCCGACTGTAATATTACCAACAGAGATTACTTTGCAGGGAAGTTTTACCTGCTTGGTATGGCTGTAATATAAATCCCAGAGGAATATAACCGCCCCGTAAATCAGCGAGAACGGCCATAGCATAGCTTTCGGTAAAGACGGCATCATAATAAATCCGTTAGTTTATCGGCAATCTTTTTTGATACGCCGATATGCGATATAACTGCCTGCTTGGCTTTTTCGCCGGCTGCTTTTGTCAGTGTTTTATCAGCGGCAAATTTCAGGATTAACTTGGTTAATTCGGCGCTGTTTTTAACATATTCTGCTCCCCCGCTGTCAATTAGAATATCAGCGAAAAGGCGGCTGTTATCCATATAAGGTCCAAAACATACTGCGCAGCCCGATGAGGCTGGTTCAAGCGGGTCATGGCCGCCGATTTTAACCAGCGAGCCTCCTATAAATGCCAAATCCGTAAAACGATAAAGGCCGCCAAGCTCGCCCATTGTGTCAAGTATTAATATAGATTTGTCTTTAAATGATTGGCTGGTAAATTTGCTTCTCTTGATATATGAAAGGCTTGCCATTTGCATAGCTGTTTCCAGATTGTTTAAATCTTTCATGTGGCGCGGGGCAATTACTATTCTATATTTAGCAATCTGGTTGGAAATATTGCCTGCCGTTTTGACGATGATTTTAATTTCACCGGCTCTTACCGAACCTGCAATAAAAACAAAAGGTTTACCGATGGTCAGGAAGTCCGTTATTACTTTATCGGGAGGCTTGGGGTTTGTGAGTAATACCTGATCGAATTTGGCATTACCGTAAACCGCAACATTGGCAGGCGCCGCGCCAAGCTTTAGAAATCTTTCCGAGTCATTATCGGTTTGAGTTATAATATAATCAATATCCCTTAGCATATTGGATGACAGAGGAATCAAAAACTTGTAATACCTGAAAGATTTATTGGATATGCGGCCATTAACCAAGGCTATTTTCGCGCCTGATTTATGCATCTGTTTTATCAAAGCCGGCCATAATTCTGTTTCGACTAATATAAAAAGCGATGGTTTCATTTTTTTAATAACCCTGTTAACAATAAAAACCAAATCAGCTGGAAGATAGAAGGCTTCAATATTAAACGGCATTTTTTCAGCTTTAGCTTTGCCTGTTTTGGTAATAGTTGTAATTATAATCCGCATATCCGGAGCCAGTTTTATTAACTCGGGCAATATCGTGGAAATAATTTTTTGTTCGCCCATTGAGGCGGCGTGAAACCAGACTGTTTTCCTGTTATCCGGAACGAAATTCCAAATACCCAGCCTTTCTTTTACTCCATGACCGCCAAAAATTGCTCTTAATAAAAGATACGGACAGGCTATTATAATCCCTATTATGAGCAATATTTGATAAATTATAAACAATTTTCTATCTCGTTTAATGCCTTGGCTAATTGATTGGCTTGTTCTTTAATTTGTTTATGCCCGGAGATTTCCCCAATCTGGATTGGCGCGCCGAAACATACAACCACCTTGGCAAATGGTTTGGGAATCTCGAATTTATCCCATGATGACAATACCCATTTCTTAGAGCTATTGCAGGTGATTGGCACAATTGGCAGTCCTGTTTTTGACGCAAGGTATATCGAGCCCGGTTTAAAAATGCCTTTTGGGCCGCGAGGACCATCAGCGGTAAATGCCAGATACCGGACATCTTTGTTCTTCAACATCGATACTAAACCGGCGGCGCCGCCTTTTGTAGATGAGCCGCGTATCGGATGATAACCCATGCAGGCGACAATACGGGCAATAATTTCCCCATCAAAATGGGATGATATTAATATCCCCACATTATTTTTCTGTTGAGTATAGGCTAAGCCCAGAATATGGTTATGCCAGAAGCAGTAAATCCGCTTTTTATCAGTATTATTCTGCGGATTCATGTCAGTATAGCCAGCCAATTTGACTTTCCAGGTAAGGCCTAACAGGTTAATTAACAGATAACCCAGAAAACCGGCAAAAAAGAGCATGAGTTTCTGTTTTAATGTAAAAGTATTAGCCATAATATTATTGATATTAAATCAGCGGATTCATAAAGTCAATTTATATATAGTATTCAAGCAAATGAATATGTATTTGTCGAGGGATATGAACTTTTAAAGCAGGTTGTTGTGAAGTAGGATAACCTGCCGATTTCCTGTCAAGCAAAACGTGTCAGTTCATCCGCCTTAGGCGGACTGCGAACTGACACAACATCAAATGGCATTATATAGTGGTTGGCGTACGTCCTCGTGCGCCAACAACAATAGGCAAATCATAAAAATACTTGCCATAATTATATCGAACTCTTATATCATTTCATATTATGGTTGGATTTATTGTCAATACAGGCGCCGTTCTTACCGGTTCTGCTTTAGGCCTTATTACCGGCGGAAAGCTTAAAGATAAATATAAGAGCATAATATTAACCTCTCTTGGGCTTGTAACTGTATTAATTGGCATAAAGATGGCTGTAAAAACCGAAAGTGTATTAATTGTAGTCGGCTCATTGGTTTTCGGCGGGCTTATCGGGCAATGGCTTCAAATTGAGGAAAAACTTGCTAAGCTTGGCGATTATTTAAAAAAGAGAACCGGTTCATCCAGCAGCGATTTCGTTTTGGGCTTTGTAACCGCCTCACTGCTTTTTTGCGTCGGGCCGATGACGATAGTCGGTTCATTTGAGGATGGCCTTTATAATAGTAGCGAACTTATTTTCATCAAGTCGCTTATGGATGGTTTTGCAGCGATGGCTCTATCGGCGGCACTGGGTGCCGGGGTGTTGTTTTCGGCAATAGTCGTGTTTGTTTATCAGGGTGCTTTAACTTTAACGGCCAGATATTTTCAAACTTTCTTGAGTGAAATGGTGATAAATGAGATGTCGGCAACCGGCGGAGTGATTATGCTTGGAATAGCCATAAACCTTCTCGGTTTAGCCAAGATTAAAGTTGGCAATCTTTTACCGGCATTAATATTGGCGGTATTAATAACATGGTTGATAAATTAGATTTGGAACATATGCTCGATAACAAAAGTTAGAAGGAGTTAAGATGGCATATACAAAACTGTTAGAAAAAGTGCCGGATTCAATCAAGGCGAAACTTGGCTCAAAAAGCAAAGTATGTCTTCTCAACAGCAAGGATATTTTCGAGACTATCCGCGATAAAAAAATAATCATGATGGCTTGCAATATCCGTATCAAACATGTGGTGCCGGGGATTATGAAAGCCGCTCAGGAACTGGATGCAATAGTCGGGTTTGAACTGGCTAAAAGCGAGGGACATATCGATGGCGGCTATACCGGTCAAACGCCCCGGATATTTTTCGAGATGCTGGTTGATTATGCCGAAAAAACAGGACTCGAAATGCCCTTTTTCATTCATGGCGATCATATTACCGTAAAAAATACCAGCGATAAGGAAGTCGAAGCGGCTAAGGCTTTAATCAGAGCCGAGTTGGATGCCGGATACACTTCCTATGCTATTGATGCATCATTTAATGAGCATGAAGACAATTTACGCATTACAACGATGTTAGCCCAGCCGATAATTGATGCCGGATGGGGTCTTGAGGTTGAGGTTGGCGAGGTGAAATCTGCCGGCCAGAAGGGGGAAATTACTACTGTTGAGGAAGGTCAGTCTTTTATCGATGGTCTCTGGGAAAAGGGTGTTAAGCCGAATCTTTTAGCAATCAACAACGGTTCAAAACATGGCAATTATCTCGAAGGCGAAGAAGTTAGTATTGACCTAAACCGAACCGGTGAAATTTATCAGGCAATCAAAGATAAGGGAGTCAGAATTGCTCAGCATGGAATAACAGGCACGCCGCTTCACTTAGTAGGTAAATTTGCCGATTATGGTATACGTAAGGGAAATGTAGGCACTCAATGGCAGAATATTGCGCATGATAATTTACCGCCTGATTTAATGGCGCAGATGAAACAATGGGCAGAAAAGGAAAGTAAAAGTATTAAGATGGCGGCAAAACCGTTTAAAAAGGAAATTGACAGTATTCCGGACAAATATACCAAGGCCGCCGAAGACGATGCATATAAAACGGCGTGTGATTTTATTAAGGGTTTTAGGGCTGAAGGCTCGGCATCATTTATAAATAAGGAGATTGCAGGCTAAAGTCGCTTGACAATAGTTTAATTTTGTATATCTTTTGCCTAAGAGAAAGGAGTTTTTATCGTATCTGGCTAAAGGAACGACGGTATTTGAGCCGAACTAAAACAGAAGAGTAAATCCTTGAAGCCAGAATAATAATCCGGTTATTATAATATTTTTTACCGGATTTGCAGGGAGGAGTTGATGAAACTCATCGGGGATGCGATAAAAACAATCATATTAATTTCTCTGCTTATTAGCCCCGCTATTGCAGACAATTATATATTCGATAACGATATACGGGTTGTTTCATCCGATGAATCAGGAATCACATTTACTTATAATGCGCCTGATATTGCGCTGGAGAGTGTTAACGGTTACCCGAAACAATATAAATTTCCATCTATGTCCCACACTATGCAAAGCTGCATTGCCGGCAAGCCCTTGCTTCCTGTTAAGGTAATTCCGGTTGGAATGCCGTTTTCGGCAAAGCCAACTATAACAATTATTAGCCAGAATTATACTCGAATCGGTGAAGTTGAAGTTCCGAATTATATTCAAGAATCATCGGAAAAGCAGTTTCAAGCCAAAGCATCCAAGCAAACGCTGTATAAAAATTGGCCGCCGCAAATCGCTTCATTGGGCAAACAGGAAATTATCAGGGGATTAAAGGTTATTAAAATCAATCTTACCGCCGCCAAAATAGAAAATGGAGCTTTATATAAAGCTCAGTCTATTACCGTAAGAGTTGATTATAATTATGATAATCAGTTAAAACGTCAGCAGCCCCGTCCTATAGGCAAAGTTTATGATAAAATTCTTAACAGTGTTGTCGCTAATTATGCTATCGCTAAAAACTGGCGTGTTTACTGGCCGCCAATACCATTCAAATCCATGACGGCTCAGTCATCTTTTGATTCCTCTGAGGTTTGGCTAAAACTTGAAGCAACCAGCTCCGGAATCTATAAAATCTCAAGGTTTCAGTTGAGCGCCGCGGGCATAGATATAGATGAAGTTGATCCCCGCGAGCTTAGAATATTTTATGGCGGCGGATTGGAGCTTTCTACCGATAATGATGACCCTCGTCCCCAGTTTAGAGAGATACCGATTTATTTTTATGGTTCCGAGGATGGTATATTTAACGATGGCGATTATTTGCTTTTTTACGCCGAATCTGTTGATCGTTACGAATATGATGATAATAGTCAAGAATTCGACTATATATTAAACCATTATACTTCAAAAAATGTCTACTGGCTGACTTATGGCAGCAGTTTTGCAGGCTCGCCAAGAAGATGGAATAATATCGATAGTTCTCCGGATGGTTCGTACAGCTATGCTGTTGACAAATATAATGAGTATGTTCATCAGGAAAAAGAAAACATAATGAAAATAATTTCGGATAATTATTTCGAATGCTACTGGGGTTTCAATAAGGAATTTTCTGCGAATGTCAGGCTCGCTAATGTCGTTGCCGGCAACAATGCTGTTATTAAATTAAGAACTGACTCCGGTTTTGATGAATTAACTGTCAATAATTCTCCGGCAACAAGAATTGACTATATGAATGGCTTTTCGACATATCACACCACAAATCTAAATAGCGGAACCAGTTTTAACGATATTTCATTAATCGATAATAGCGAGGCTTTTCATCTCGATTATATTGATATTATTTACAACCGCTGGTTGACAATAGATGATAATGAATTAAAATTTTACAGCCCCGACACCGCAGGCATAGTGGAATATCGCCTAACTAATGTTCCGTCTGACTATTTGCTTTTAGATATTACTTATCCTGACAGCGTTTCCAGATTAATAAACGCAGAATTAGTTGGAGACAGCCTGGAATTTCATAATGTTCGCGATGCTAAGCGTACATTTTATCTTGCCAGTCCAGCAGCTTATAAAAACTTATACAATATCTCACTATATGATCCTTTAGCCGACAATCTCCGTTCGACATCCAATAGCGCTGAATATATAATTATTACTCATGAAGAATTTTATGACCAGTCATTGGCATTAGCCGCCCATAGGGAGAACATATCGCCCGGCATGACTGCAAAAGTAGTAAAAATTGAGGATATTTATAATCAGTTTAGTTGGGGACTTTTCGACCCTCTGGCTATTAGAGATTTCTTGAAATATGCTTTCGAAAACTGGGCAGACCCTCAACCATCATATGTGGTTTTGGTTGGGGATGGTCATTACGATTATCGCAATAATATATATTCGGGCGGTTTAATGTTTATACCGCCGTACGAAGTTTCGCCCGGATTTGGTTCTGATGAAAACTATGTTTATTTCGGCACTTATGGCTACCTCGATTCCGACAGCGATGATAGCCCCGATATGATTATTGGCAGATTGCCGGCTAATAATACCGATCAGATGGAAGTTATGCTGAATAAAATTATTAATTATGAGGCTAACCCAACGATGGGAAGGTGGCGTAATAATATAATTATTGCTGCTGATGATAATTTAACCGCTGGCGATACCCATGAAACGTATCATACGACTCAGGCTGAAACCTTAGCTAATTTTCATGTGCCAGGCTCATTTGAAATACAAAAAATATACCTTATGGAATATCCGATTAGAGCCGGCAATGCTAAACCAGACGCTCGCAATGACCTAATCAGCGCTTTTAATGATGGCGGTCTTATTGTCAATTGGATTGGCCATGGCCATAAAAGCTTATGGGCGCATGAATTTTTATTTAGACGCGTTGAGGATATGCCCTATCTTAATAATCTCGATAAATTACCCCTAATAATATCAGCCTCGTGTTCAATCGGATTTTTCGATCACCCTATCGAACAGGGATTATCGGAAGATTTTATCCGTCATCCTAATGGTGGAGGAATAGCCTCAATAGCCGCTACCAGATTGGTTGGCGGAGGGTCTAACAGCACCTTGAATAAGGAAATATTTGATCAATTGCTGGTGAGTGAATTAAAATCGTTCGGCGAGGCTCTATATATCGCAAAATATTTGCGCCAAAGCAGTAATAGCAGGAAATTCATGTTGATGGGAGACCCCGCCTTAATCGCAGGCAAACCCAATTTAGATATTACATTTAGCCATCAACCCGATTCATTAACAGGCTTAACGGTTGATTCGCTGGCTGGTTATGTTTGTGATGATAATGGTGATACTCTAACAGATTTTAACGGCACGGTTTGGGTTCTGGTTAAGGACGCATCGATTAACAGAAATAAAATTTTATTGAATTATAACAATGTTCCTCTCGTTCCGGAATCAACCATTGAATATATTTTACCAGGACCAACAATATTTATTGGTCCTGCTGAAATTGTAAACGGCTATTTTTCAACATCCTTTTTTATCCCCAAGGATGTAACCTATGGCGGAACAAGCGGCAAGATTTATGTTTATTTTGAAAATGGCGAGAACGATGGTTCGGGAGTTACAGATACGCTTGCGATTACCGGAAACTTTTCGGCTGAGGAGGATTCAACCGGTCCTGCGATTGAAATTTTATATAAAGACCAAAGCTTGAGCAGCAGTATTGTCGCCGTATCGACAAAGCCTGAATTTGAAGTTAGATTATTTGATGAACACGGTATTAATATTACCGGCTCTATGGGACATGAAATTCGGATGAAAATTGATAATGGCGATCTGTATTCGATGGATATAACCGATAATTTCGTATTTGATATGGGCGATTGGCAGCAAGGCGCCGCAATATTCGAAATTGAAAATTTACCGGTTGGCGAACATCAGATTTCCCTAAAAGCTTGGGACAACTATAACAACTCATCATTGCTTACTGCCTGCATTCAGGCGTACGAGAATGAACAATTTGCTATTAAGGAGGTTATGAACTATCCCAATCCTGTAAGGCATGCCGACTCGACATCATTTCAGTATATGCTTACCAATGATGCTGAAAAAGTATCGCTGAAAATATTCACCTTAGCTGGCAGGAAAGTCAAAAGCTTCAATTTGTATGATCCCGAACATACATCCAGCGGCTACAGATACATAGCTTACAATCTTCGAGATGATGACAACGATAAACTTGCTACGGGCGTATACATTTATAAAATTGAGGCGGTAGGAACGGGAATCGATAACATAGAGAGGAAGTCAAATTTTCAATCGAAATTGGTGATTTTCAGATGATTTCAAAGAAATGTTGATTTTGTTAATTTAATTTATAATATACTAAGTTTGCAATTTGAAAGCAATGAAAGAGGTAAGAACTGAATAAGACTAATTACTTGACGATAACATATTCAATCGGATGATAATTATGGAGGAGAAAATGAAAAAATCACTGGTTTGCTTGCCGGTTTTGATGATATTGCTAACTGCTAGTCTCTTTGGACAGGTTTCTCAGAACGCTGTGCCGTTTTTATTGATTGCTCCGGGAGCAAGGGCTGGCGGAATGGGAGAAACATTCGTGGCGATTGCCAATGATGCAACCGCTGTTCATTGGAATCCGGCAGGTTTGGGCAGATACCCATTATCACCAGATTGGATAGAGCATACAACCTCAGAAGGTCAGGAAATCACAAAAATCGCTCTGGTTAAAAACGATCTACCTGATATTAACTTCAAGCAGTATGATATTTGGGCAATTATCAATGGTCATCTGGCAAAGTATAAAGAGGGAGAATGGATAACTAAAATAGTTCAGCGCTTGGATAAGGGTAGGTCGATAAAAAGCATCATTCTTCGCTATACCGGTATGGATGAGGAACAAGTAAAACCCTATTACGATAAATTAGTCAGTCTCAATAGTGAATTTGCGCTGGAAAGAATCGACTCGCTTGAGTTGGCGTTATTGCCGTACATTCCGGATGACTATCAATATATAGAAGAGATAACTAACGGATTCGAACGCCTCAAAACTGCCTGGGGCGATTTAAAAATTGCCCAAAATGATTTTACTGTATTTGAGGACATGGTCAATAACAGCCTTTCGGATGACCAGATGTCAATCTCTGAACTTGATTCTATTGCTTTCGGGTTTGACCCGATAATTAAAAAAAGAGCGATTGAAAAAATCGAAATTCCTTTGGATATAGTCTTAAATTCACCTATTAATTGCCTTGAATCTCATGGAGGCATGCTGTATGTGGGCGCCGATGATGGTTTTTTCCGTTATGACCCAAAAAGAAGAAAATGGAAACGATACGGTCTTGACGACAACCTTCCCTCATTGAAAATAACCGCTTTGGCAAAATATCGCCGTAAAAGCATAGTTATTGGAACTGATAAGGGAATAGTATATTATGATGGAGCTAAGATTAAAAACTATGCTCCCGATACAAACGCGCCATCCGAACCTATCGCCTATATTTCCACCGCCGGCAATCGCAATGTATGGGCGGCAACTTCCAAAGATTTATATTATTTTAATAGTAAGGAATGGAAGAATTATCACACCCGCGAGGTTACAATTGGCGAGGATTTAGATAATATTATCGAATCGTTTTATAGGGCTATCGCCGTAATTGATAAAGAAAACTTAAAAAATAAAATTACAGACTTTAATGGTATCAAGGGCGATATAGCGGTTGGCCAGAAAATAAAACTTCCTTATAAGCCTGTTATCCGCGGTAGGGTTCTATCGATGTCGTCTAAGGATAAAATATTATGGATAGGCACCAGCCGCGGTGTTGTTATGTTTAACGGCGAGTCTTTCTTCCATTTCGGGTATAGGCAATATACTGCTGAAAAAGAAACCTCGGTTGAAAATATTGCCAGGGAATTATTGCCCGATCCAACTCCCGAAAAAATCCAGCAGTTGGTTAAAATGATTAAGCAATACAACAGGCTGGATAGTGATACCGTAGCAGAGGGCAAGAGCGTGATGGTTTATGCCAACGCTTTAGGTTCTCCCATTCTCTCCATTGCGGTGCCATCATCAAAGAAAGCTTATATTGGCACATCGTTTGGGGTTGTTGAATTCAATGACGGGATATGGAGCAGATTTCCCAAATTGGAGTTAGCGAAAATACCTGCTCATACAATCAAAACAGAATCGGGTGAGATGTGGTTCGCGACTGCTAATAAAGTGTTTATTTTATCTAAGGCTCAAAAGCAAATTACCTTTATGCATTCTAATTATTTGGTTCAGCTTGCTGTTGATGATGATCTCTATTTTGAATTCTTCTCGTTTGTTTATCCAACAAGCGAGTGGGGGACATTTGGTATTGGCGTAACATACTTATCGATGGGAGAGATGCTTCGAACGACCGAAACTGGCGAACCAGCGGGCAATTTTTATCCCTACGATATGGCTGTTACCGTGTCATACGGCACCAGATTGATGAAAAATCTGTCAGCCGGTTTGTCGGCCCGGTATATAAATTCCCACTTGTCGGATTTTGGCGCCGGCGCTGAAAGAGGTTCGGGCACTGGCTTTTCATTCGCAATGGATGGCGGTTTACTTTACGATATATCCCCAAAAACAACTTTTGCAGCTACCGTAACCAATATCGGACCGGATATCTCCTATATCGATACCGACCAGGCTGATCCGCTCCCGCGCAAGCTGGCAGTGGCTATGGCTTATAAAGTGGTTGACTCGCCATATAATAAATTAACGGTTATTGGTGAAGCCGACAAACTGCTTTTAGATCTTAATGATGATATTAAGACAGAAATCAAAGAAATCATTCCGCATATAGGAATGGAATATTGGTATTCCAATTATGTGTCGTTAAGAGCCGGCTATATTTATGATGAAATAGGCGTGCAGAGATATTTTACATTAGGCGCTTCGATGCAATGGACGAATTACCGATTTGATTTCTCTTATGTGCCGGAATCTGATGCAGATTATAATCGTATGGGAGATACCATGCGCTTCTCTATGAATGTTTGTTTTTAACGGATGTGTTGATGTTAAAATATGTAGTTAGCATAGTGATTTTGTTTTCTATAGCCGCTTACGGAGACGGTTCGACATTATATGTTCCCGATCAGGTTGACGGCAGGATAATAAATCAAAAAAGAGAAGTTCAGCAGAAACCGGAACAATTGCGGTCTATGGTTTCGCAGAAAAACCTTCTGGGAATCGATAGAGACAAGCCGTTCGGTCTGCCGAAAAAGACTGATGGCGTTCCGATGGCTTCAGCCTATGACCATGATACTTTAAACGTATTATGCCTTAAAGTGGAATTTAAAACCGATAGCGATCCGACAACAACTGGCAATGGCAATATTGACCTTCGCACACTCGATGAATTTTTCGAAGATGAAGGACATAAATTCGATCCGGCGCCGCATAATTCTTCTTATTTTAATGCTCACATGACTGCCCTGAATCGATACTGGAAAAATGTTTCGGATGGCAATGTCTTTTTAACCTGGGATATTTATCCGGAGGATGAAGCGGCAGCTTTCAGATTGCCGGATTCGATGGCATATTATAGCGGTAGCGGACCCTGGGCTGACTCTTCAGTGGCTGAACAACTCGTTCATTTTGTTCATGATGCGCTCAAATTAGCTGACACAACTGCGCCGGAAATTGATTTTGCCCGGTATGACGCTTACTTAATTTTCCATGCTGGCGCCGACCAACAGAATAATTTATACTTTGTTGAGGATACCCCTAATGATCTCTGGACTGGCTTTTTGTGGACTACCGATACTATCTGGGTTGATGATAGTACGCATGCTATTACTGAGGTTACCATGATGCCGGAAACAGCCTCGCAAGACAACCGGGTTACTGTAATAAATTCAGTTATGGCTCACGAGTTTGGCCATCAACTTGGCTTGGTGGATCTTTATAATACTTCCTGTTTCCTGACCACTATCGGTGATTTTTCCCTGATGGACAATAACGGTGCCTCGACTGTACTGGAACTGGGCGAAGCCGGTCAATATTCCGCTTTAGTTTCAGGCGTTATTCCGGTTTACCCGGAAGCCTGGTCGCGAGCTTATCTCGGCATATCAGGGGTTAGAGAAATAACCAATGACACTAATATCGTAATTAGCGCCGCCGAACAGCTTCATCATGATAATGAAATAGTAAAAGTTCCGATTTCGGATATGGAATATTTTCTAATTGAAAATCGCCAGACAAGAACGGATTATAGAAACTCCAATACTGATACGCTGTATATACGCGCCGATTCGACAACCGGCGTGATATTGGGACCGGAATACGGTTATCGCTACGGGGGAGAGCTCATCACTTTCGATAGTTTCGAATATGATGTGCTTATTCCCGGTGATGGCATGCTTATCTGGCATGTTGATGAGGCTGTCGCTTATATGAATCACTCCGGCTACGGGCAAAACTTCCTGATGAATACCCTTCAATGGGACCCCAACCGCCGTTTTGTGTCGCTTGTCGAGGCTGACGGCATCATTGATTTCGGCGGCAATTATGTTTCGTGGGGCTATTACGGTTCGGATGCCGAGTTTTTCAAAGTTGGCAATAATACCGAACTGACGCCATCGACACAACCCAACAGCCGCTCGAATCTCGGCGCTAATACGCATATTTCCATTACTGATATATCTGCCTCGGATACAATCATGAATTGCAATATAAGTGTAGATTGGCATCTGCCTGGCTTTCCAATGATGTGCTTTCCTGATGTCGGTTTTGGCAATGGCGGTTTGATGGCTTTGGATATCGATGCGGATGATACGCTTGAAATATTAACTGCCAGACGCAATTTAATATTAGCTGTAGACTATGATGGTTCCTCAGTGCTGCCAAGTAATTATGGTCTTTTATTGTTCAATTTCGATCAAGATTCTTTGATTTTTCAAATTCCTCGTTATGCTGAGCTTGATTCGAATATTGCAGGCAATATTATTGCCTTCGATTTTGACGGCAACGGTTCTTTAGAAATTGCCTGCTTTGACAGTACTAATAAATTATATGTCTTTGATAATAGAGATATTAATCCTATTGACTCATTAGCAGATTCTCTTTTTGCTTTTGCTTTTGATGATACTTTGAAAGCAGGTCCGATAGCATATGATTATAATGAATCATCAATCGACGGCATCCTTGCCGGTTTTGATAATTCAGTAATATATATGATACGAATGGTTGATACGGATTCAATAGGCGTTTTTATGCTTGATAGCTTGTCAGGCATCCCCTTGAATTTAGCCGCTGCCGATTCAACCATTTTTGCCGTCTATGATGATGCAGGTAGTAAATACCTCTATATTGGCAGTTATAGCCCAACATTGGATTCCATACCGGAACATTCATCAATTGCCTTGCCATCAGGAGAATTTAAAGGCTTGGCGTGCGGCGATATCAACGGGGACAGCATTAGCGATGCGGTTATAACTGTCGGTGATTATCTATGCATCTATAACGGCGAACCCCAGTCATTAGATATGGTCGAAATAGAAAACGTCGGACAACCATCGCTGGGAGATATTAATTCCGATGGCTATCCGGATATTGCATTAGTTGGCGGCAATACATATCTAACCGCTTATGTTTTCAATCATAATGGCGTTTTATTTGAGGAATTCCCTGTTCATATAGCGGAGATGGATTCTGTTATGACAGATACTGCTGAAATACTTTTAACTGAGATTACGCGGCAGCAGCCGATATTAGCTGATGTCGATAATGATCACAAGCCTGATATAATTATCAGAACACCGATTGGCGGGCTAACAGCTATAAACTATCAAGGCGACAGGCTGGGTAATTTTCCTTTGGCAACCTCAACCGAGATATCTGTCGAGCCGGTGGTTGGCGATTTTGACGGTGATGCCGATGTCGAAATTGCGGTATTGGATGCCGCCGGTTATATCTCCGCCTGGGATCTTAATGCCGCCGCGTATGAGGCTATCGATCATCCCTGGCCGACAACCTCCGGTGATGTTTCCAGGGCAGGGTATCTATCGCCAGACAAGTCTAAAGAGGTTGTGCCGCACGCGGATTTTCTTTCTGAAGGCAGTGTTTATAATTATCCCAATCCTGCCTCAAACTCAACTATATTTAGATATTATGTTGACGAACCTGCTAATATCACTATATCTATATATGATATGACAGGCGAATTAGTCGATGAATTAACCAGTTGCGCTGAGGGCGGAACGGTTGCAGATGAGATAGAATGGGACTGTTCAGAGTTTGCCTCAGGCATTTATTTCGCCAGAGTTGAGGCAGTTGCTCAGAATCGTTCAAATAACTTATTGATAAAAGTTGCTCTGATTAAATAGAGGAGGAAGAATGCGCAAGTTGATTATACCAATTTTAATGATTACCCTAACTGCAAGTTTTTGTTGGGCTGATGGTTCTGAAAGCGATTTTACGATTGCCGAATACTTCGCCTCAAATGCTTTAGTTGTCCCCAAAATTATCAATCAAATTCCAACACCGGAAACTATAGTTGTGCTAGAACTAAAAGGAACCGGCATTATTCAGGTTAAAGCAAGTTATGCAACAGAAAAGCTAAGAACAGAGCTGTATGAAAGCGGTGAATACCAAGTTATGGCCAGAGAGCAGATGAATAAAATACTTGCTACGATAGGATTTAAAATATCCGGCTGTTTTGATGAAAAGTGCTTGATTCAGGCTGGCCAAGCGCTAAATGTAAATAAAATAATCGGCGGAACAATTACTTTTATTGATAGTACCTATACGGTTTCCACGATAATGGTTGATGTTGAAAGCGGCAAAATAATAAACACGGCTTCTTATGAAACGCAAGCAGGCTTGGATTCTGTAACTACCGTAGGGGTGAGATCATTAGCCGCTAAGTTGATTGCAATACCCGAAATCGAAGAACCCGAACCAGTGCAGCAAACAGATGTAAAATTTCCGGTTGTTGATACTGTCAAAGATGAATTTGCCGGCGAGGATTTATATACATCAACATTGACCGGCGATATTTACGAATTTGACGCAAAGTCTACTAAAAAAGCGTTCTTTTATTCCTTGTTAGTGCCTGGCGCCGGCGAATACTATGCCGGTTCCAAAATAAAGCCGTTTGTGTTTGTAGGCATAGAGGCGATGATATGGACAGGCTATTTTATGTATGATAAAAAGGGCGATGATAAAAAGGAAGAGTATCGCAATTATGCCGACGATCATTATGAGTGGTGGACTTTCATACAGTGGTGGAATACACTCGACTCGACTGAACAAGACACTTTTTCGCACCGACTCCCTTGGGATGATGATATTAATACAGCTATAAAAGACCATGAATACTATGAAAATATTGGCAAGTATGACCAATTTCAATATGGCTGGGATGATATTTCCACATATCCGCCGGGAGTACCGGGCGGCGAGGCAGTAGTGTCGCCTCATAGATCATTTTATCTAGACTTAAGAGATGTGGCAAATGGTTATTACAATAGTGCTAATACTATGATTATGCTGTCTTTGGGCAACCATATAATTTCAGCTTTCGATGCCGCCCTCACAGCTAAAAAATTCAATAAGGGACAAAAACGATATTCACTTAAAATTAAAACTAAAGATTTTGGCTCAGGAAATATTCCGATTTTAACATGCACATACAGGTTCTAATATGAATAAGAATTTACTTTTAGTAATATTAATTTCCATACTGCTTTGCCAGATTGCCGGCGCGCAGGAAACTATCGATTTGTTGATGAAATCGCAATTGAGGTTTTCGAGTTCGGGCGGTTATGCTCAGCTTGATGCGGATGACGGTTTTAATATTCCTCTCGTAGGCAGGTCAGAGAACATTAAGTATAAATCTAAGTATAAAGCGGCTCTTCTCTCTTTGATGCTGCCCGGCGCAGGTCAGTATTATGTTGAAAATAACTCTAAGGCTAAGATATTTTTGGGAATCGAGTCGGCATTCTGGTTGTCATATTATGGATTCCGCAAGTTCGGCGCTTTTAAAGATGATGCCGCTAAGGGTTGGGCTGTTGCCAAAGCTGGAGCCAGTCCCGATAACACGGATGAGCTTTACTGGATAAAAATGACCTACTACGATAACCGTGATAGAAATGAAAGCCAGTACGAGCTGGGGTATAATCAGATGATAGGAATTTATGAAGGCGATAACGCAGTATTTTTCCCTGAAACGCCTGAATATTATTGGAACTGGAACAACCGCGATGACCGTCAGAAATACCGCAACCTGCGAAACCAAAGTAAAAATGCTTACGAACGGGCTGATGTAATAGTAGGCGTAATTATCGCTAATCATGTTGTCTCGGCTGTAGAAGCTTTATTATCAACTGTAAAATATAATCGACGTCTGGAATTTTCAAAAGCAGGCTTCAAGTTTCATTATGCTGTTAAGCCAAGCCTGAATGATCCTGCTATAACTGTTTCTCTAATTAAGTATTTTGACTGATGTCAAAGCTTTCCATAATCGTATCATTTGCCGTTGTTCTGACATTAGCCTGTTCGCCTGAAAAACCGGGCATTCGGCTTACAACACAGTCTATTCTCAACCTGCAAATTATTGATGTAATAGGACCGTCAATAGGCTCGTCTCGTCCGCTTAATCAGCCTCGCGATATTGCCATTAATATGTTCAATGAGATATTTATCGCTGATTACGGCAACGATCGAATTGTCAAACTTGATTTAGCCTACAATTTTATTGCTGAAATAGGAGGGTTCGGTATTGCCGAGTATTCATTAAACGGCCCTGTATCTCTTGCCCTTGATAATGTTTCCAACCTGTATGTTGTCGATTCGGGAAACAGGCGATTAGTGCGCTTTGACCGCCGTTTAAATTTTATCTCTGAGGAAAGCGGTTATACTAAAGATAATAAAATCGATTTTATCAATCCTGTCAGCGTCAATGTTGCCGCAAGAGGCGAAATCCTTTTTGGCGATGAGGGAATCGGAGCCTGTTTTAAATTAGATCAATTCCTGTATTATATCTACGAATTTGGCAGCCGCAGCAGCAGCCAGCCTATTTATTATCCTGCTGATATTGATTTCGATAAAAATGAAAATATCTATGTCGCTGATTCTGAAAACGGAAAGATTTTAGTCTATGATGATTTCGGTATGCATATACGTACTATCGGCGGTGATATTTTACAAAAACCAACCGGTGTTGCCGTATCGCCTCGAATCGGTATCTGGGTAACCGATGTTGAATCCGGCATGCTGTATTGTTTTGATTATAAGGGAAACGAAATATTCAGATGGAATGGCCGGGGATATCTGCAATTAATAAAACCGACAGGCCTTTTTATCGATGATGATACTATTTATATTGTTGATTCCGCCGCCTCTCGAATAATAATCGTCAAACCAATTATAGGGAGTTAATCCCATGCGCCAGGCAATAATCCTGGTTTTCATCTTTGCGGGACTTGCTCAAGCTGTCCAGAGTGTACGCGTTGATATAATCGGGATAGGCAATGCCGGCCCTTATCGGCTGGGTTATGTCAATATCATCTCTGGCTCAGAGCATATTGCGCATACGGATAGGATATTAACTCCTGAAATAGATTATCATCTAAATTACATCGAGGGCTTGATAACGCTTGGCAAACCCCTGATGTCTGAGGATACCCTGCATATCGAGTTTGCAATACTGCCGTTCGATCTGAAATCATCATACCGGCAAATGGAGCCAAAGGCTTTAACAGATACCGCCGCTGTTGATCTGTTGCCTTTAAAAAGGAGCGCTTTCCATCATAGCCAGCTTGAAATAATGGGCAGCAAGGGTTTCGTTATAAATATTGGCAATCAGGGAAACCCCACATTAACCCAGAGCTTAGACCTTAATATCTCCGGTCAGGCGACCGAGGGAGTGTTTATTCAGGGCCGAGTCAATGACCAGAACTTCGGCAGTTCATCAAGCGGCGGAACCAAGTCATTAGATGAGCTTGATCGAATATTTTTAAGTCTCGAAACAAAAAACTTCAAAGGCGATTTCGGCGATATAGAGCTTAAGGGTGTTGATAATTCGCTATTGGATTTTAGACGCAAGCTTACAGGTTTGAGCATGAAAGGATATACCGGCAATTTTAACGGCTCATCGGCGCTGGCGTTTTCTCCCGGCAAACAGAAGGAGATGTTTTTCTTTGGCACCGACGGCAAACAGGGTCCCTATATTCTGCATAGCTCCGGTATTGATATATCCGCTTCTCGGGGCAATGCCTTTATGCCGGGAACGGAGGAAGTATATCTTGACAGTCGTAAACTTCAAAGAGGAACCGAAAACGATTATACGATTGATTATTACGATGGCTATATCAATTTCAATCCGAAAAATATTATCAGCTCTAAAAGTCGGATAACCGTAAAGATACAATGTTCAGCCGAAAATTACCGGCGGAACTTCTATAATTTTAATACCTTTCGGACAGGTAAAATTTCCATAGGTTTCCAATACATTGGCGAGAAAGATGACAAATCAAGTCCCAGAAGTTTCGATTTGGGCGAAATCGAAAGAGATGTTATAAGCCGAGCCGGAGCGGTTCGGGATTCGGCGTGCATATCCGGTGTAAAATATGTTGGCGACAACGAGGGCGAGTATATATCTGTAATTGACGACAGCTTGCAAGTGCCTTATTACAAATATGTCGGAACTGGCGCAGGCAATTATCTGGTCAGTTTCAGCCGGACGTTATCGGGGCAAGGGGATTACAATTATGCCGGTGCTGGAGTATACATATATGTCGGTGAGGGCAATGGATTATATTTGCCTGTCATTTATTTCCCTTTGCCGAAGAGCAGCGACTACGGATCGTTAATCATAAAAAGGCAGGGCGATTTGTATTTCGATTGCGAGCTGGCGGGTTCGCGAAACGACCGCAATACGCTTTCGGAAATTGACGATATCTTCTACGGCGCAGGCTTTCTAAGCAATATGGGATATAAAAAAGAAAACATTGCCTTTGCAGAAAAACTATGGAATGTTGATATATTTAATCTTAAAGTCAGGTCCTTAGATGATCAATTTTCAGTTCCCGGAATAATCGACCAGCCGGAGTTTTTTCGACGTTATAATATTCCTCAGTCGCGTTTATATTCTGATGAGCGGCTTGTGGAAATCCAATCAAGCGCCAATACCTTAGCCGGCAATAATATCGGCATAGGCGGCGGTTCATTCAAAAGCGATGAATTTGACGCCAAACGTGTGTCGGGCAATTTTAATCTTATCGCTTTCAAGCAATATGAATTATCGGCTAATACTGAGGTTTCGGAATCGAAGGATAACACAACCGGCTTATCATCCCACTGGAATAAATACGAATCCGGTATTAGAAAAAGTAAGGGTATAATACAACCGGGATTTATTTATAGGCATGAACTTAATGACGGTCTCAATGCTTTTACTAATTGTTATAAAGCCGATGAGTATGACGGCGGTCTGAATCTAATCATATCCTCTAAATTTACATCCAGAAGCAAATTGCTTTTCCGCGACCAGAAGACATCTGTTAATACTAATGGTTTCCCGAATGGTTGGGTCGATCAATTTCACCAATATCAAATAGAGCAGGGTTTAATATATGGCAGTTCGGGAACTGGTTTTAACGGTGAAATTAATCTGTCTCGTTTTTATCAGGACAGGTTCTTGCCGGTAAAAGAGACAATTAAAAGAATAATGGGAAATATTAAATTAAATTATAATAAGACAGATATTGGAATTACATTCTACGAAAGTGTCAATGGCGCCGGCAGGATATCAAGAGAGCGCGAATATATATATGTAGGCGATGGCAATGGTGATTATCGCAAAGATGGCGATGATTATGTGCCGGAGACTGGTGCCGATTATATCGAAGTTGTAAAACAGCTTGATGAGACAGGGCTTGCCGGATATGAAATCTCCGGCGGCTTAAGGCTTCGCGCCAACGGCAAAGTGATTTCAAAATGCGGGCTGTTAAGTAAAATTATCTATGATAACGATTTTTCTTACAGAACAAATTTATCGGCGGCGACAGATATTCAACCCAGGCATCTGTTTCCGTTAACCAATATCAGCGGTGATGAGATATTATACAGAACATATAACTATAATCAGCGGACAACTTTTAGGCTGAACCAATCGGGCGATTATATCCGTCATACTTTTAAGATGTCGGCAAGCAATGGCAATAACTATCAATTTGAACAGCTTGATGATAATGCGCTTGTCAATACAGCCGATTTCAAGATTCTCTCAAGAAGAAAAGTCAGCTATTTGATATCAACTGAATATGCGGCAGAAAAGAGAATTTTATATTCCGGCAGTATCGATATTAAAAGACTGGGCATCAAGCTAATCCCCGAATATCATCCATCGGGAATGCTTCAAATAGAAATACCGCTGGCATACTCAAATGAAAATGAGAAAGCCAGGGATGTTAAAATATCAATCTACTCCGGCGGAATTAAAACAATAGTAAATTTCAGGCAGTATGGCAGAATAGAGGTTAATGGCGGCTATTCAAGAGTTAATACAAGCAGGGAAGATGTTTTCCTTCCGTTTGCCGTTGCCGCCGGAAAAAAGAAGGGGGATAATTATAATGGCATGATTACAGCCCGATTGAAATTGAATTCATACAGCCGGGCGGAATTACGGTATAATTATAAGAAGCTCGGCGATGGCTACTCGAACAACAATTTAAGGCTGGAGGTTAAAGCACAGTTTTAAAATGCGAACTCTTTTATTTATAATAATAACGGTATTATCATCAACGCTTGTTAATGGTGAGGTCACAGTAGAAAGAATATCATTTGCAGGCGGAGAGCATTCCTTAAAAGTCGGCTTGTGTAACAAACCCGGCCATCAGTTCCAGCCGGATAGCCTGACAGCTGATTCATTAAAAATAACCTCCTATTATGAACAGCGCGGCTGGTTTGATTGCGAGGCATCGTATAATTATAAGGTCAGAGACAGTAATGCATACATAGATTATGTTATTGATAAGAAAGACAGATATTTGTTGTCTGTCGGTATAGACAATTTGAACAGCGCCAAAGGGTTTGCTGATGATATAAGTTCCGTTATAGATTTAATCAATAACAAACCGGCTATACTATATAATATTGAAAGAGCGATTAATGACATCATTGAGGTTTATGCTGATAATGGCTATCCCTATTGCGAGATTAGAATAGCGGACTATGTTAAGAACCGTAATTCTGCTCGCATGGAAATAACACTGCATATCAATATAGGTCCCAAAGTGATAGTCGAACAGATAAAATATCCGGGACGTAAAAACCTCGATTACAATTTCATTGAGACATATACCGGACTCATACCTCCTGTTGATTATAATGCTAACAGAGCCGTCAAAGCAAAAAGACGATTATCGTTGGCGCAGTTTATACAGAGCGCGGAGGATTATCAACTGCGTTATTTGCAATCGCCTGAAAGAGGAGTTCTGGTTATACCGATAAAGGAAGTCTCGCCATTGATTATTGACGGCGGGCTTGGCTATTCCGCCAATGATGATAATTTCTATGGCAGATTCAATGCTGTCATCTCTAATATACTCGGCAAGGGCAGAAAGCTTGAATTTGACTGGTCTAAAAAAGATAAAAGCTCCCGCTGGCTGAAAGCCGAATTATCGGAGTTTTATCCGTTCGGAGTTCCTTTCCGTCTTGATTTGGCAGCCTGCCAGGATGACCGCGACAGCCTTTATATAGAAAGCGGCGGCGATGTCGGTTTATATTATATTGCCGCCGATTCATATACTTTCGGCATTTCCATGGGTATATCGCGGATAAATCCCGAAAGCTATGGCAGGATATTTATACCAATGAAAAATAGAAAGCAATTGGCGGTAAGTATATCAGCCGACAGCAGGGATTACCCCGACAATCCGGTTAAGGGAGATTATTTCTATATGAGGGGAGAATTTATCACTGAGAATACAAAAGCTGATGATAATTTCGCCGCCGCCAGCATAAATTACAGGACAATAAAACTTGACTATGAAAAATATATTCAAATCACCAAAACCTCGACTCTGTTTGGCGGATTGACCGGACAGGGGGATTTCTCCGAGGATGTTCCAATTGACCGGCAGTTTCCTCTTGGCGGAAGTAATTCTTTACGCGGCTACAATCAGGATTTCTTTTATGTTTCAAGATTCGCGGTTGGCACAATCGAATACAGGCTATTGACATCTGCAAACGGCAGGGCTTATATTTTTACCGACATGGCGGCTTTTCAGATAAAGACTGTTTCTGCTGATATTGAAGCCTGGTATAAAGCTGGTTTTGGTATCGGCTTGGCGGCATCCGTAAAAGGCGGCGTTACTACAATAGAAATTGCGGCGCCTCATGATGAGAGTATATCATCGGCAAAACTTCATTTCGGATTCAGGACGGGATTTTGATTAAAGCGATTGTTGTCATCACCAGACCGATAAATGTGCTTATCTCGATGTTGTCGGTTTATCTCGGCGGGGTAATCTCGTTCGATATGTACTATTCAAATGATTTGCTTTTAGCCTGCCTGTCTGCCGGACTTATCGCCGGTTACGGCAATATCTGCAATGATATTTACGATATCGAAACCGACAGAAAATCCAAACCGTTTCGTCCGCTTGTATTGGGGCAGATTACAATTAAGCAAGCGGCTTTCTTGACATTTATCTTGGCGATGATAGGCATATTATTAGCCCTGACTGTCAATAAAACCTGCCTGCTGATTGCCTCGATTGTATCAATTGCCTTGTTAGTTTACACTCCCATATTTAAGGGCAGAGGCTACTGGGGCAATCTTTTAATATCAGCGGTATCGGCATTTGCATTTTTCTATGGTGCGGCGGCTGTTGGCAATCTATTTGGCGGAATAATCCCGGCTGTATTTGCTTTCCTATTCCATTTCATTCGGGAGATAGTTAAGGATATGGAGGATTACGAAGCGGATAAAGCCTGCAATGTTCAAACCGGCGCGGTTAAATATGGTTTTGCGGTATCAACCAAATTAGCTATCGTGATGATTTTGCTATTGATATTTGCAACACTGATACCTGGTTTATTCAGAATCTATGGTCCGATATATTTAATTATCGTGCTGGCCGGCACGGACATATTCCTTTTGTATTTCATAATACGTCTTTTGAGCAAACCGGATAAAGCAACTTATCGCTTTATAGCCGGCTCTATGAAAGCGGTCATGCCGCTGGGGATTATAGCGGTTTTTATCGGCAGCCGCGGCTGGTAGGGGGGGGAATCCAAATATCAATATGTTATCTATCTATGTTGAGAATAAATCCTAAGGCTTTTATGATGTGTCAGTTCGTAGTCCGCCTAAGGCGGATGAATTGACACATTTTGCTTGATAGAAAGATCAGGCAGTAGGGGCGTATTGCATACGCCCACTTTTTTTTAATCAGCAGTAGGGCAGGAGTCGTCATATGCCTTGTTTTTTCCTTACTTTAAAATATTTTGTAACTTTTCAGTAAAAACACAACATCAACACTCTCTGTCAACTTTTTTATCCCTTGTCTTTTTCTTTCTTTTTCCAATCAAATATTCCTTACCAGATTTCCATTATTTTATAACTCCTAAACAATAAGATTTCCCAGCCAGTTCTATAGCCCGGTGCCCCATCCCCGTTACTGCGGGGTGGGTTAAGTGAAATACTCATAAATGTCGAATTTAACGTTTACTTTGCTTTTGCCAACTTGCTGGTGCATGAATGATAATGGAGTAACCTACTTCTGCTTTGGGCGGGAGTAGGGCACCCGCCGTCGCTGATGCCGCCCACATAGGCAGCGCGTAGGGGCGTATTGCATATGCCCATTCTGCATGGTTTTTTATGCGTCAGGATGGAAGCTTGCGACATCCTGACGCCCGCTGAACACTATGGAAAAGCTTGCTGAAATTGTATGCGTCAGTATGTGCTCATCTGCTGTAAAGCAGATAAGGGGCACACGAGGACGTGTGCCGCCCACATGAATTTATACATATTTACCTCCAATTTAAAAAGAAAAGCTTGCTGATATTACAATTATAAATTAGCTTAAAGCTGTTTTAAACTGTGCGGGCGGCATCCAGCCATAGGCGGATATGTCTGCCTCCATTTATAGCTAACCCATGTCATCCCTTAGGAGGGAAAAATGAAATCCAGGCCAATAATATTTTTTGTATCGCTAATAATGCTGCTTATGCTTTCCTTCTGCAGCTGTTCATTGTCGCCCTATCCGCCGGATGTAACGGAGGCTTTAGACAAAGCCGAGAACAACCGCGCCGAGCTTGAGAAAGTCCTCACCCATTTCATCGCCGGTGATGATACGCTTAAACTTCAGGCGGCATATTTCCTGATAGGCAATATGGAGGGGCACTGTTATGCAACTTATAACCTTTTGGACAGCGCCGAGAATATAATCGAATTTGACCCGTTGTCTTATCCCGATTACGAAACAATGAAAGCGGCATGCGATACGCTTGAGGATATTCACGGCGAACTCGATTTTGATAGAGACACGCTGATATACGACCTTGAGGCTATTACCGCTGACTTCTTGATTAATCAAATTGATTATGCTTTTAAAGCCTGGCGGGAAAAACCCTGGGCGCAAGGCTTGTCGTTTGATAATTTCTGCGATTATGTCCTGCCCTATCGGGGCAGCAGCGAGCCGCTTGAAAGCTGGCGAGAATCATTCTGGGAAAAGTATAAAAATATTGACAGCTCTATGACCGACCCAGCCGACCCTATAGAAGCCGCCGCTTTAATCAATGATGATATTAAGTCATGGTTCACATTCGACCCGCGCTTCTATTATCATCCGACCGACTTGGGACTTGCCGAGATGCTCGAATACGGCATGGGGCGATGTGAGGATATGACAAATGTTACTATCTACGCTATGCGGGCTGTCGGTTTGGCGGTAACCAGCGACTACACGCCGCACTGGGCAAACTCAAGCAATAACCACGCCTGGAATTCGATAGTCGCCGCTGATGGAAAAGTAACGCCATTTATGGGAGCCGAGAGAAACCCGGGGCTGTACAAGCTGTCAGGTATAGCGGCTAAGGTTTACCGTAAGACATTCGGCAAGAAAAAAAACAATCTCATTTTTCAGGAGAGAAAACAGGAGAAAGTTCCCGGCTGGTTGGCCGGTAAAAACTACGTTGACGTTACTGCCGACTACGTTGATGTTTGCGATGTAACCATCTCGTTTGAGCGCGATATCCCCGATTCGGTAGATATCGCTTACCTGTGCGTATTCAATTCCGGCGAATGGCGGGCGATTCATTGGGGAAGAATCGAGAATGGTCAGGCGGTATTTACCGATATGGGTGTCGGTATCGCCTACATGCCAGCGCTGTATGTGAATGAGGAGATAGTTCCGTTTGAGACGCCATTTATTCTTAATGATGATTGCAGTATGCTTAAGCTTCAGCCTGATTCAATTCTAACGACTTCGGTAGCCTGTAGCGAATTAAAAGTCTATAGAAATGGTCTTCGCGCAGAGAAGTATGAAATGGGCAAGGAGTACGAGCTGTTTTACTGGCATAATGACAATTGGCAGACGCTGGACAAGGCAACAGTTGATAAAAAGCCGCTTGTGTTTGATAATATCCCTGCTGGCAGCTTGTATCGAGTAGTCAATGAAGATAATGATGACGAGGAGCGGATATTTACGATTAAGGACGGCAAGCAGGTTTGGTGGTAGGCAAAAATAACATATTCTATAATGAACTTGCATTATATAATATTTATACATAAGTTAACATGTGATTAGATTATGATTATTTAAGTCAAATAAACAATATGAATACTAAACAAGAAGATTTATTTACCGAACACGACCCAATTAGATATGGCGATATTCGCCGCCATAGCAACCTGTTTTTACCCAAATACTTAGTAAAGGAATCTAAGAATACTATTTTAATGGATGAAGCTCAGGATAAAGCATATGAAATAATTTTAAAATGGACGGAACTGGAATCAAAAGGAAAACTTGAAAAGAAAAAGGAAACCACTTTAGAAGGTGAGTTTATAACGGAAGTATTCGGAGATGCGCTGGGCTATTCACTATTCTCTGAGAATAAAAAACAGTGGAATATCGAATCAAAATACTCTGTTAATGGCGGCGAAGCTGATGCTGCCATAGGTTTCTTTGAACCCGAAAAGAAAACCCCGCCTTTTGCATTAATAGAACTTAAAGGACCAAATACCAATCTGGATAGAGACCGTTTTAATGGACGAACTGCTGTACAGCAATGCTGGGATTATCTCGACGCTATACCTGAATGCCCTTGGGGAATTGTAAGTAATTTTGTAAGTTTTCGACTTTATCACAGAAATCATACTCCAAGAGCATATCAGTTATTTGTCTTGCGGGAATTGCAAGATAAAGAAAAATTCCGGCAGTTTTACTATCTTTTGCAGCGAGCTGGGCTTTTGCCTATTCCGAAAGATAGAAAACCGCGAGCAGTAGCGCTTCTTGAGGATACAAGCAAACAACAGCAAAAAGTTGGTGATGAATTATATAATCATTATAGCTATAATCGCAAAAGAATGATAAATCACCTTAAAGGAAAACCGCATAATAAAACCTTAGATAAATCAATATCTATTGCCCAAAAACTGCTCGACCGCATTATATTTGTCGCTTTTTGTGAAGACAGGAAACTGCTTCCTGAAAATTCGCTTCATAAAGCATACAGCAAACTGCCGCCATTTTCCCGCGTTACAAATCCCAAATGGCAGAATTTTCTCGACCTGTTTCATAGTATCGACAAAGGCAATAAAAATAGAGGCATCCCGCCATATAACGGCGGCTTATTTAAAGAAGACCCGGAAATTGACAATCTTAATCTAAACGACGACTGGACTACTTTCTTTGATAGTATCGGCAAATATGATTTCCGCGATGAGGTTAACGTAGATGTCTTAGGCCATTTATTCGAGAAGTCTGTAAATGAAATAGAACGAATCAAACTCGGTGGATTATTCGGCGAAGAATTTGAAGATAATGGTCAGCCTGCAATGGATAAATCTGTCGAACGAAAACAATATGGAATATATTATACTCCACCCGAATTTACTAAATTTATCACTCATAATACAATAAACAGGCTTATTGATGAAAGATTTGAAAAAATATTAAAAGAACACAAACTAACTGCTAATGATCTTAATTCTAACGAGAAAGATTCGCGAATAGCTGATTACTGGAAAGAATGTTTGCATGCTCTTCGCCAAATTAAGATTGTTGACCCTGCTTGCGGCAGCGGAGCTTTTTTAATAAGCGCTTATGATTGTTTAGAATCAAGATATAGCGATGTTATTAATAATATCATTTTCCACGACAACGATGATGATGAAGAATTATTAGAAAAAATACCCGATTTTATTCTTCATGACAATATTTTCGGCGTTGACCTATCCTATGAAGCAGTGGAAATTACGCAGTTGGCTTTATGGCTTCGCACAGCCCAAGAGGGCAGAACATTAGCCGATTTATCGAAAAATATAATCTGCGGCAACAGCATTGTCGATGACCCGGAAGTCCACCCGAGAGCCATGATTTGGGATGAAACTTTTCCGGAAATATTTAACAGGGAAAATAGCGGCTTCGATTGCGTAATCGGCAACCCGCCGTGGGAAAGAATCAAGCTTCAGGAAAGAGAATTTTTCGATGTCGTAAGCGCAGATATTGCCGCCTCAGTCAATGCATCCGCCAGACGAAAACTTATAGCCAAACTCAAAAATTCTAATCCCGAGCTTCATCAGCGTTATACTGAGGCGAAATCATTAGCTGAAAACACGCTTCACCACATCCGAAAAGCTGACAGATTTAAGCTTGCGGCTAATGGCGATATAAATACTTATGCTGTATTCGCAGAGCTTGCCTATCGAATTGCCGCCCCGGATGCTCGCGTTGGGATTTTAGTCCCTACGGGAATAGCGACAGATTATACTAATAGAGAGTTTTTCAATACTTTGGTTGATTCTAAATCGCTTGTTAGTTTGTATGATTTCGAGAACAAAGCTCCAACTTTTCCTGATGTTCATCGGTCATATAAATTTTGCGTTCTATTATTTGGAGGTCATAAAAAGAAATTTAAAAAAACAGATTTTGTTTTTTTCGCCCATAGCATGGATGAATTGAAAAATAGAAAGATACATATAGAACTTAATGCTGATGATTTTAAGCTATTTAATCCCAATACTCGAACTTGCCCTATTTTCCGTACGCCGCGCGATGCCAAGCTTACAAAATATGTTTATCAGCGTGTGCCCATTTTGATTGATAAAAACCGCGAAAAGGGCGGCAATCCCTGGGGAATTAAATTTTACACAATGTTCCATCAAACCAATGATGCTGAATTGTTTCATACCGCTGATAAGCTTAAGACAATGAAATATAAACGTCACGGCGCAGTGTGGGAAAAAGGCAAAAAGGTTTATTTGCCGCTGTATGAGGCAAAGATGATTCAAATGTACGACCATCGCGCCGCAAGTATCTTTATTAAGGATACAAATTGGATGCGTCAAGGGCAAACAAAGGCGACAGTCCTCTCTCAACATCAAAACCCGGAATTTAATAGTGAACCAAGATGGTGGGTGAATAAAGAGTCTGTAATAAAAGAAATAGGAAGCGATTATTCCGAATTTATTTCTTATAAAGATATCACGAGTCCTACTAACTTAAGAACAATGATAGCAGCATTTATTCCCTTTACCGGCGTTCTCAATTCTGCTCCATTAATCTTAACATCTGGAAATATCTCTAACAAACTTCAATGTTGTTTATTAGCAAATCTAAATAGTATTCCTATGGATTTTATAGCGCGTCAAAAAGTAGGCGGCGTACATCTTAACTTCTTCATTATAGAACAATTGCCAATATTCTCGCCCGATTTTTATGCCGACCGCTGTCCCTGGAACCGCCGTTCCTCGCTTGAGAAATGGATATCCGACCGCGTCTTAAAACTTACCTGCACCAGCAATGATATGATTCCTCTTGCCAAAGCCGCCGGTTTTGATCCGCCTGTTCATAAATGGAAACCCGATGAAAGAACCGACCTCATGGCTCAGCTTGACGCCGCTTATCTTATCCTCTACGGCATTAATCGCGAGGATGTGGAATATATTTTATCAACATTCAGCGGCATTAAGAAAGAGGGCGAAGGGATGTTCGAATCACAATCTTCATTTAATTTAATCTTGAAGCATTATGACAGCTTAATTGATACAAGCAATCTGTAAAACTCGCGTTTAATAAAAACAGCATCAAGATAATAGAAAAAGGCGTCTTGATAGTTAATGGTTCTATCAAGACGCCTTTAAACTTTAGCTGCTAAACTTTGCCAGTGCTAATCATCCTTAAACGGATTCACGAAGATTGATTCGAAATTATATTTGGCAACTTTATAAACAAACGGTTTGTTATCAACAGATGTATAATAGGCATTTGAGGTTGTATCAATTGCATTGCCAAAGCTAACGATAGTTGACTTGCCATCGACAGTAGTGAAACTAACAGAGTACTTCGGTTTTGTAAGGCCATACTCTTTTAGAATTTCATCGTTAATAATTTCCTGCGAATTAAACGTGACTATCCGGTTTAAAATAGGCTGAATATCTTTATCTTCGAGGATTTTGCCTTTCTTAGGCTTAATCTGCTCCCAGATGTATTTAGGCGGCGCAGTTGTATCCTCGGTAGGCACCTGCTTCTTTTCGAATCGATAAAGCTTGCGTTTGGCTTTAATCTCGAATGAGATGACAAGCTCTTTGTCGACATCGGTCATCTTCATTTCAGCCCATCTTTTACTCGGCATTTTTTTGGCTGGTTCGGCATTCCAGACAGCAAAACGCGATAGGAAATTCTGATTAGCTATATATACCGTGTCGGCGTTAAATTTACGAACGAAACTCGACTTGGAAGCCTGGGGAACCCCTTTGCCAACCAGCATATGAACGAGTTCGGATGAGTCCGGTCGTAAAAGCTCTACATGAAGAGCAATACTATCGGCAATATCGTAATCATCAAACAGTTCAGCTTTTGTTGACCTTACCTCGCCTTGAAGCGTTTTAATATCGCTGAGGAGTTTATCAATATCGTTTTCCTTAGCTGGAGCGTTGAAGTATGATGAAATCAACCACGCTCCATCTTTTTTTACAAAACTAAGTCCGGAATCAGGATAGTCCTGCTTATAGACCTTAATTGCGCTAACACTTGAGGCTTTGAGATCAGGGAATACATTGATCATGCTTTCGCTTATGCTTTTCTTGCCGGTGTTTAGCTGTTGAAATAAATAGATGGCTATCAATATCACAAGAACGCCAATCAGTACCGCAAAGTTTTTATTTTTCATAATATCATCATCCTATATTGATGTTTGTTCAAGTAAACGTTGATAAATTTCCCGTCTTTTACGTCTCATCACGTACCGGGCAATTCCTATTACGATTAGAATAATCGGAACCAGCAATACAATGAAGAATTTCCAAAACACCTTGCTGGCGGCTGATGTTTCGCTGATAAACCTCTGGGTCATCATCTTGGATCTAACATTGATAAGATCATCCCCGAGAACCAAAGCATCGACTGAGTTCAACATTAAAAGCGCATTGCTCCCCGCTCCTAAAACCTGGTCGGAGAACATTTCCCCACATCCGTAAAGCACGAGTTTGCCGGGAGCCTTGGCAATTGTTTCAGTTGTTGCCGCCGTTTCGATTGAATCTGTCTGACTCGGCCATTTCGGTATTGGCATATTCTCATAGGCATTAGGAAACTGACCGCTTACCATCATAGCTAATGTTTGAGAACCTACTAATTCATGCTTGTTGGGATTGATATCATCAGGTGAAATAGGCCCGCCGGTAAAGGGAATCGTCCAGGTATTAGGTGATGATTTAATAAGTATCTTATAATCCAAGCCTAATTCGGCAAGCTTTGTTTTGTCATATTCAAGACCGCTGCCCCATAAATACAACAAACTGGAAACTCTGTTGGTAATCGATACATCCTGATTCATACCTTGATCTGTAATCTTTATCTGGATAGGCAATTTTACGGGTGTTTCGACAGTTGTTTGCAAAAAACCGCCAATAGTCTTGCGCTGAGGAATCGACAATACCTCCTGACTGGCATCCATGAGTATGTCATCGGCAATTGCCAGTCCATAATTATCCAATAGGTCGTTCATTGCAGGTCTGTATTGCTGCGGCGAAACTTGAATGCCCGCACCTTGTTGAGGAGCATAGCTAAAGCCGTAATTTTGAACTCCCATTATCACCTTCTTACCGGAGACAAGCGCTTTATTGATTTCATAACGCTGTCTATCGGACAGGCTTTTTGGCGAAAGCACAAGCAGTAAATCGAAATCATCGGGAATCGGATCTGATTCGGTTGCTTCGGTTCGTATGACTTCATAGTTTTCAGTCTGTAAAACCTGGGCTATGGATTTATATCTATCTTCTTTTTCAGGCACATCCTGCCCCATTTGCATCATCATCTGACGCCTCCGCGGGTCCTGACGGGAAACATCATAGGGCGCCATCAAAACAACTCTCGGTTTGGCAGTCATGGTCATGCGATAGATTCTGGATAACAGTTCATACTCGAGATTTGGCAAATTTTGAGGTATAACTCTGGGGATAACCTCTTCGGGTTTGTCGAGATAAGATATGGCAATAGCCGAATATATTCTCTTAATTCCAAAAGAATCTTTTTCAATCGAACGGGTGTCAAATGGTTGAATTCCCTTCTCCTCGATGGTTTTTGCAATATCAACATCGGTAGTCGGATCGACTAATTCAAATCTGAAACGGTCGGATACTATCTCGAACTCGCGTAAAAGGTCTGTAACATCCTGTTCGATATTTTTCATAGATGCCGGCATTTTTTCCTTCGGTGAAACGTAATAGCGTATGGTAATAGGCGCGTCTTTCAGCTTTTTAAGGATGTTTTTTGAGGCCGGGCTAATAGTGTATATATTGCCCTCGGTTAAATCAAACCGCCCGAAATTTATACCGCCGACAACCACATTAAGCATAAATATTACTGCCAGGCCAATTACGGCATTGATAATAAATTTCTTGTCTGCCAGACGGCGCATTAACTGTTCAACTGTAACTGCATTGAGCCAGAGGAAAATGAGAGTGTACGAGAGAAAATATATTATATCGCGAATATCGAGTACGCCGCGCTCTATTGAGGCGAAATGATTGGCAGTGCCGACTGAGTTCATGAGGATTGATCCCAACCCGCCAAACCAGCTATCAATCATAATAGAGATATAATCTGTGCCAAGCATATAGAAAATAAAACAGGCGACCATACTCAAGATAAAAGCAACGATCTGGTCTTTAAACAACCCGGAAATGAAAATCCCTATTGAAAGATAAAATGCGCCCAATAAAGCGGCTCCAAAATAACCGCCGATTATCGGCCCAAGGTCGGGATTGCCCAAAAACATTATCATTATGGGAATAACCATTGTGCATACCAGAGTGATTAAATAAAACACAAAACTGGCTAAAAACTTGCCCAGCACAAGCTGACTGCTGGTTATCGGAAATGAATGTAGAAGCGCAATAGTGCCCTCTCGCGAATCCTCAGCCCAAAGGCGCATTGTAATTGCCGGAATGAAGATAATTAGAGTTATCGGCAATAGTCCGAAAAAGCCGCGCATGTCGGCGGTTCCGGTTAAAAAGAATGAGGTCATAAACAAACCGCTGTTTACTGCTAAGAATACTATAATGAAAATATAGGCTATCGGAGCGTTAAAGTAAGCGACAAACTCGCGCTTAAATAATGTTAAAATATTATTCATTTATGGCGCTCTCCTTTATTAGATGAATAAACGTCTGCTCAAGACTTGGCGCGTTTGGCGAAAATTCTCTAACCTGCCAATTTTCGCTAAGCAATTTCTCTGATATTATCATTTGAGTTTTAGTATAGTCGGAACCGGTAATAACAAACCTGCTGAAATCATCATTAACGCTGATATACTCAACATTTATTTCAGCATCAAAATCTCTAAATGAGCTTTCGACAGCATCCTTCGAGGCTTTCAGTTCAATGGTGAAGCCGGTTGATTCACCGGTTGTCAGTTTGAGTTCCCCTGGGGAACCAAAAGCTATTATTCTACCTTCATTAATGATGACTACTTTATCAGAGATTGCCTCTACCTCTTGCAGGATATGAGTTGAAAATATGATTGACTTAGTTGCAGACAGTTCTTTAATAAGCTGTCTGATGCCGACTATTTGAATCGGGTCGAGACCGGATGTCGGCTCATCAAGAATTAATACATCAGGGTCGTGTATAAGAGCTTGAGACAGCCCAACTCTTTGACGATAACCGCGTGAGAGTTCGCTAATCGGGTGTCTGTAAACGCTTTTAATCTTGCAGGCTTCAACCACCCAGTCGATGCGGGATTTAAGATTGTGGTTTTCAAGTCCTCGTCCCTTGCCGACGAATTCCAGGTATTCGGCAACCTCCATGTCATTATACAGAGGGGCGGTTTCGGGAAGGTATCCGATTTTTTTTCGCGTTTCAATTGGATTTTCCAAAACATCAAGCCCGGCAACAACAGCCGTGCCGGAGGTTGGCACCATTTGTGTGGTAACAATTTTCATGCAGGTAGTTTTACCAGCGCCGTTGGGACCCAACATACCTGTTATCTGGTTGTCGGCGGCTACAAACGAGGCGTCAATTAAAGCCTTAGTAGTGCCGTAGTTCATATAAAGGCTTTTAGATTCTACCATTCGCAGCTCCTTCTTTTATTTTTTTACTATTAAGATAATTCCTTAACTGCCATATATAATGGCCCGAACTAAAATTATACAAGCGGGACCATAAATTGTTCTCAAAAATATCGTTTTTTTTTATCACTTGCAAGAAAAATATCTATTATTATCTCATAAAAACTGATATCGCAATCTTGACACAAGTAAAAGTATAATATATTATTACTATATGAAAAATTCAGCAGTATGGATTTCAACCTTTATACTCATTCTCAACTCTATTGCCTTATCAGTAACAATCAATTCAAGCTATTCGGTCAGTTATGATGACCTTGACCCAAGAATGCCCGGCTATAGAACCGAAATAAAATACCGCCTTCAAAATGATTTAGGTTATTGTCATTCATCCTGCGGAAAGTTTCCCGATAAAAGCAAAGTTCAAGGATTTAACAGGAAACTGCTTGATTACATACACAATAAAAAAACCCGCATATTGGCATACAGAGCTAATAATTTCCGATTCTATGGCGGCTTAAGGCTTAAAGAGAGTTGGCTGGGAGCTGTCGAGGGAGATTCAGGGTTTAGTAATCTGCAAACATCAATCACTCTTAAGGGTAAGGCAATACTTAAAAATAAAGTCGAGTTGTGTCAGGAAATTACATTATTTCGCGCCGACAGCACATCATATCTTGACAGCGCTTCCACTATAGGCGAATTTTTACATGATCCTCTTTTATCGTATCAATACTCCAAGCGCGGTCCGGTTGCCTCCGGTGTTGATATTTTCGAGGTGCAAACTGATAAAGCGATTATTAGAACTAAATTATTTGGCGTAAATATTCAAACCGGTAGGGATAGAGTTCAATTCAAGGGTGGTTATCGGGCAGGCTTGTTGTTTTCCGGATTGACTCGTCCTGTTGATATGTTTTACAGACTTGATTATAACGTCTGGCGTTTCAAATTTTCGGTATTATCAGGGCAATTAACAGAGGCAGGTAAAAGATATATTTCAGCCAAACGCGCTTCTTTGCGGCTGGCAAATAATCTGCAAATCGGCGCTACCGAGGCAGTCGCCTTTGCCGATGACCCGACTGCTTATATCAATCCTTTGATGCTGTATTACATAATACACCGTCATCGCCCCAACAATGATGACAACCTGATTGCCGCGATGGATATTTCCTATACGCCTATTCGCAATCTCAACCTGTATGGCGAGTTTTTGGATGACGACCTTATCGTATTTGAGGGCGGCGCTTCTAAATACGGATTCTTAGCCGGCATATATAAATCGCAATTATTCTCCGAACGAACAGATTTAAGGCTCGAATATTCGCAGGTCCGCAAGTGGACATACACTCATGTCAGCGATGTAAATGCTTGGGAATATCGCGGACAACCGTTTGGTTTCTGGCTTGGTCCTGATGCTGATGAGCTATTTGCCCAGCTAAGTTATTATTTCTCTCCTTGCTCGATAATTAAATTTAGCTTTAGTTATGCGCGAAAAGGTGTCGGCAGTTTATATCTTCCCCATGAGGAAGAGGGCGGCGATAAAAACCCGCCGTTCCCATCGGGAGTTGTCGAGAAATCGACTGGCGGATGGCTTGATTACAGATATGAAATAAGCAGGTTCGTTATTCGAGGACGGCTTGGCTGCCATCAGAAAGAAAACCGCCATAATCAGCCCGGTGATTTTGATAATTATTTTGCTCATATAGTGGTAGTTTATAATCTATAAGCAAAAAGGGGATAAATAAATTATGAATAATTCAAAAGTATATCAGAAAGACTGGTTTATCTTAATAGCCATTTATATCCTGGCTCTGATAACAAGAATTGTTGGCGTTTATGTCTTTTCTTGGAACAGGGGACCCCACTTTGAAAACTATCAGATAGCGCAATATATTGTTGATGGCAAAGGCTACTGGTGGGATTGGAATCATACAATTCCCCCTCAGCCGACAGCTTTATTGCCGCCGATTTATACCTACTTTCTCGTATTCTTTATGAAAATATTTGATAATCCCTGCCGCTTGATTTACATAGTCCAATCGTTTTTAAATGCATTGATAGTATTGCCCGCTTTTTATCTTGGAAAACACCTTGGCAGCAAAAAAGCCGGCATTATAGCCGCCTGTTTATTTGCCTTTTTCCCGGAGGTTGCCATCGAACCAGCCAAATTAATCTCCGAACCGCTTTTTACTCCATGCATAATATTAGCTTTTTATTTATTTCTGATATACAAGGAAAGATTAGTTGAAACAGGGTCGTATCGTCAATTTATATGGTTAGGGATTTTATTGGGAATTACAACCTTGATTAAAACAACTGCCTCATTGGTAGCTTTAGCATGTTTTGCAAGCCTATTTTTTGCCGGGATAAAGAAGAAAAAATATTATTTAGCTATTGCGATAATGTTTTTAGGATTTTTCATAGCTACCTTCCCCTGGAATTTACGCAATTTGATAGTGATGGAAAAACCAATGTTATTCACATCGAATTTCGGCTACAATCTCTGGCGAGGAAATCATCCCTGGGGATCGGGAACCGGGTATCTCGATTCGAATAACCAAAGTGAAGCAAAATTAAGCCCCGAATATTTAGAGTATTTAGAAAAAAATCGTCCGCAAACAGAAACGGAACTTGATAAATTCTATCTTAATGAAGCTTTAAGATTCATCAAGGATGATCCGAAGATGTATGCCAGTCGGACATTAAAGCGGATGCTGTTTTTTATAACAATTGATCCTACTCACCCATTAACAAGAAATGCTCTATATATATAGGCGGATATTTATTTGTTCTGTTTTTTGGCATCTGGGGTATGATATTATCTAAAAGAAAAGGGCGATTGGATAGCGTTTTTATAATAATCCCTATTGCCTTTTTTTGCTTCTATACGCCTATTGTAAATGTTCCGCGTTTCAGGTTAGTAGCGATTTTGATTTTACTTATTTTTTCATCAATTCCCATAACCAGATTATGCTTAATGAATAAATATACCAACAGAGTTTTTTCTATGATAGATGATGCCGGCAAATAACAGTCTGACTCACCTGTTAGGTGGGATATCGTTTGTAATTATATTATATCTATTCGATATTTTACTTTTCTCTCGACAACTCTAATTCAAGTCTCAAATGATGCAGTCTTTCCAAGTCATAATTATTATTATCGCCGCTGGCGTAGCCCCAGCTTGATGATATAGAATGATTATCGATATCGCGGGTTGATGATATCCTTGGCGCAAAATATTTGCTTATTGCCTCGCGATGTGAGGCAAGCGGAACTAAGCTCGAATTAGAACCCGCCATTATCTGGTATTTAATTACCTGATCGGTATTGAAATTATTCAGATTTATATTGCAGAAATTCTTTATCCTCGTCAGTTCAGTCCAGGCCAGATCGTTTAAACCGATATTGGACTGTCTGCTGATACTTGAAGTCGATGAATTAATATCGTATGATGAAAAATCCTTAATGGCATATTCAGTTCCAATTGCATTTATCTCATCAGAATCATCCGTTGACGGCTTATTGTCTGCATAAGACATAGCCATCATGCGATTGGAAACATCCTCCTCAATGGCGGCAGTTTCGATTCTTGCCGGCGGCTGGGAATCCTGAACTAATAGCTTTTCAATCGCGTTTAACGGCGCTGACGGCACATTAAAAGAATTATCAATAACAGAGACTGCAGGAGCATTAATTATATCGGGGACATCAGGCGTTATATCGCCTAAATAGCTGTTAATGATGAAGATAAACATACCAACAAACACTACTGCCGCCGGGGCGGCTAAGCGAGTTAAAAACTTATTGCTTAAGACGTTCTCTAAAACCCTGATATGAAAGCGCGGCCGCTGTCTTGCCGCTATACGCGCCGATACCCGGTTAGGAAAGGTCTTCCAATAATTGCTTTCAGGCGGCGCAAAATCGGCTCTCTTGGCAACATGAGCAATCCTCTGAATCATCTCAAATTCGGCCATACACTCCGGACATTCAACGATATGCTCATCAAGCCACTGGCATTCTCCAAGCTGGCCATCAAGATATGGTCCGATTAATTTTTTATTTCTGCAGTTTGCCATTTTCCTTCTTCTCGGTTTCCAAAAGGGCGTTCTTAAGCTTGGTTCTGGCTCTGAATAACCTCGACATAACAGTGCCAACCGAACACCCCATAATTTCTGATATTTTATCGTAAGAAAACTCATCATATACTCTAAGCATAAAAATCGCTTTCTGAGCTTGCGGAAGGCTATCCAAAGCGCCCTGAAAGACTTCCATCTGTTCTGCGCTGACAAGAATGTTTAATTGATCGGGGCTTTTCGGAATATTTTCAAGGAACGTTCTCCCGGATGGTGTATCCAATGAAACCGAAAATTTCGCATGTTTCAAGTAGTTCAGAACGAGATTAACAGTAATCCGGTAAAGCCATGTGTAAAAGCTTTTCCCTTTATGAAAGCTCGACAGCGATATGTAAGCTTTCACAAAACTCTCCTGCGCCAACTCATCAGCGATATCGTGGCTTTTTGTCATCCTTAATGCCAAGAAATAAATCCTCTTCTGATACTTTTTAACCAAGATTTCAAACGCATTATCATCGCCGCCTAAAACCCGCTCAATAGCAAGCGTATCCTCATCTTTTATCTTATCAGTCATCTCTCTATGGTTTTATACAATTTAATATCGGATTTATTCCCCGTTAATCTCAAGTCCGAGTCGGGCAATGAGTTCCATAAGTACAATATCTTTTTTCAAACCAGTCGATTTTAAGGCGGTTTCCCCCTCATAAATGATGTATAGACAATTAGTTATACAATCATAAGATAATTTCCTTGAGGCCATTTCGAGGCTTTCGGCGGTTTTTTTAAACAGTTTAAAATATTTCTGCATCGACCAAGCGGTGGCGTTATTCAGTTTAGCCATATTCAAATTAAGAAAATAATCCTTGAGCCTGAAAATTATAGTCCCAGCCGATTCTTTTGTTGCCAGCAGGCTGTGCAGAAGTCTTATCGCGCCGGTAATATCGCCAAGAACCAGTTTCTCGGGAAGGTCCGGTACTGTTCCGATAGCGCCGGCGCCTGATATTAAAGCAATATCATCTATTGCAAGCTCTGTTTTTTCGCCGGCGTAAAGAGACAATTTTTCCAACTCCTGTTCCAGTCGTCCGATATCACAACCCACTGTTTCCACAAGATAAGCTGCCGCCTCCGTGTTTATCGTTATGCCGGATTTACGGGCATATTTTTCTGCATATTCAGCGGCGGCGGCGGGTTTGGGTTCCTTAAACTCGACACATGAATTTTTATTGGAAAATATTGCCTTGAAAAACTTTTTCCGCTTGTCAACTTTTTCTTTGTTGTAAAGCATCACTAATGTCGTATAGTCCGGAATTGAGCCAATAAAATTTTCAATCAGCTTCAACCCCTTGGGGGATACTTTGTCAATACCGCGCAATAGGACCACTCGCAATGGCGACCCGAATGGCGGTGATGAAGCCGCATTAATCAGTAAAGCGGCATCAAGCCCCCGGCCCTCGAAATTATCGAAATCAAATTCCTCGAAGCCTTTCGTTATAACAGAATTGACAAGATCATGAGTTTTTTTCATCATGGAATATCTGTCAGCCCCATAGAAAAAATAGTAGCGGCTTATTTTTGATAGTAGTGTCATTTTATTACCTATATCCTATTATCAAGCGCAGGGATGTTATGTATAATACCTCTGTAAGTCAAATTGTCGGATTTCTCCCTTCGGTCGGAACCTGACCTACTTATAAAATTAATGCTTTCAACCCTACAGTAGGGCAGGTCTCTCCGAGACCTGCCTATCCGGCACGTCTATATATAAAATTACTCTCTATAATCAACATCAAATTTAATTTCATCCATCACTGTCCTACTTTCTGACACAACATTTATAACTTTAGTTCGGTTTCCCTTAGGCAGGAGTCGGTCGCCGCGGCGACCTGCCCTACAATATTTTATTATCAAGCACAGGGGTGTTATGTACAACACCTCTGCAAGTTTATCCATCCGTACTCTTGTTGCCAAGCGCCGCTTGGTAACAAGAGGGCGTATGCAATACGTCCCTACGGGTTACTAATATCTAATAAAAATATAGCATATTAATAGAATTTTCATAGCAAAAAAAAAACGGGGTTTGAAGCTGTGTTAACCGCAAACCCCGCTTTATTAAGCATCAGACCATATAAATGGTCTTAACGTACCATAGTCAAAACACAATTTCTATTTCAACAAAACCATTCTCTGTGTTGATGATTTTTCGGCGGTTGTAAGTTTATAGAAATAAACTCCGCTGGCTGCATTATTGCCATTATTATTATTGCCATCCCAAATCACCTGATGGTTTCCGGCAGACAATCTGCTGTTAACAAGGGTATTCACTAATTTGCCCGTAATATCATAAACCTCCAGCTTGATATCGCCCGGAGAAGCAAGCGAGAAAGCAATGGCGGTTTGAGCATTAAACGGATTTGGATAATTTTGCTGAAGAGTAAATTCTGATGGTATTGCATTATCCTCAGTGATATCGTTTTGCTCGGTAACAACAACTTCGATTCTGTTGGAAAATCCCGACCATTGATTTTCAGCATCTTTCGCTTTTGCCTGATAATAATATGAGCCATTATTGCGGCCTTCGATTAAATATGAATTGCCGGTTATATCTGATGAAATAACGAGAATTTCGCTAAACCCTTCAATCGGGTAAACATCATCTATATACATGCCGGAATTGTTCACCCAAGAATCCGTATGATAAGAAAATTTTATCAAAACAACCATGCCGATAAAATCATCTAAGGGAAATTTTGCCTCAATCCAGCCGCCCGATGTGCCGGTAATGCCGTTGCCGCGATTATTGCCGTTCGGATCATCGTTAGTGGTGATATTGCCCGGAATCGTTGAGAATGTTTGCCCGCCATCCGAGGACAATTCGACATAGCCGTAATCGTAATCATTTTCAATATCATACCAAGTATAAAATATAAGAGAATCGTCCTCCGCCACTGTAAACGATTCAGCCATCAAAGCTTCACTATGCAGGTTGTTATAACTGCCGGAAAACAGGCTGTGGTTGGCTGAATGGTATTGGTTTGTGCTTAATATAAAATCATCAAGCAGCCAATTGTCAGTCCCTGATTCAAGGTCATCCTCATATCTGGAAAAACCGGTTTTTTCCACCAGTTCATAAGCGACTGCGGGATTATGTTCATCTGTATGAGTCCAACTTACCGTAAAGCTATCTGTATCTACTTCGCCAATCGGGTTCAAAACAGGCGGTTCCGGCGGGGCAATCGACATGATATTGCCGCCAATTTGGGATATATAAACAGCCAAGGGAAACATCTGCTCGTTTAATTGGGATATGCGATAGGGCGATGGCCAGAAGCCATCATTATTGCTGCCGGTTTCTGTAACACAGGTAAATATCTGATGTTCGCCATACTGCCAGTCGCAGGCATCACCGTTTGTGTTGTATAACAAACTCCAGGGTGTACCGGCTTGGTAGCCGGTTAATGACTCAGCGGCATCGCCTAAAACTTGAAAAATATCCTGATCCGGCGTATAGATGTCTTCATAACCGTAAGGATACAGGAAAAGGTTGCTATAAGTATGCGCATTAAGAATCAACTGGAAATCCCTTGACTCGATAAAATCCCTGACTGCTTGTGTTTCAGGTTCCGAGAATGCCTCTGGACCGCGGTAGGTTTCATCGCTTTGATAAGGAGATGAACCATTATCATCATAGCCCCACATATAACCCCAGTTGCGGTTTAAATCGACTCCGTAGCCTCCCGGACGGCGATTTTTACGCCACATGCCGCCGCCATTAGGCGCAATCTGCTCGTTATATACATAGCCATCGGGATTAAAAACCGGCAGGAAATATAGTTCTCTTTCATTGATAATTGCAGTTGCCAAAGAATCCATACCGTAGTTGGTAAGAAGCCAATCTATATAATGATTTTGCCATGACCAACTGGCAGGTTCGCGGGCATGAATAAGCGAATTGTAAAAAATCTCCGGCTCGTCTTCATCGATATCGACATTATCGGAAATCTTGTAAACCCATAAAACTCTGCCCTCCCATGAGGTGCCAATTGAATCGCGGGCGGAAACTAATGTTGGAAACCTGTCATGAATCGCATCCATCGAATCGATGATTTCAGAGAATGTCAGAAACCCGCCCATTGTCAACGTTAATGGATTGCGGCTTTGATAAAACCTGACCAGATCTTCATGAACAATCTGATAATGAAGCCCGGCATTGACAATACCAGTTAAATCCTCTGAATATGCCGCAATATCAGCAAAATCCTCGCCGATATAGGTAATATCAAGGCGAAGCGACTCAAGCGTTTCAATATCGGATTTCTCTACCAAATCGACCCGCACCAACATCGGGTTTTCGGAGGCAATCGCAAATGATGTAAATAATGTCATCACCGTTACCAACAATAACATGTTAAACCTGTCCATATATTATCTCCTATCTGATTTATACATAAAAAGTTACTCCCATACCTTCAGTTTTAAATGCCGCTACTGTTTAAATAAAACAATAACCCACATTAAATAGTTGCAAAATATAAGCCAAGCAGGGCAAAAACATAGATAAAAATAGGAAATAGCAGATAATTATAATACCATTCCATCCTGAGCCATGTTCTCATCTGTGGGAATCCAATCAAGGATATATGGTATTTTTTCTTTATAGCTTTGAGCCAAATTACAGAATGGTTCTAATTCGCTGGAAGGAGATATCTCGGAATTAACCTGGTTGATAATTTCAAAATTATTGCCGAAAATCTCAAGCCTTCTGTCTTTAAAAAGATGGAAATTAAGTTCTACAAACTCGAGTAATGCTAAAAGACTGGCATATTCACACTCATCCAAATCGCCTTTAAATTGACCGCGAAATTTTATTCCCAATTCGGGGATAATAAAGCTAACGAAGCCGTTAAATTTTTTATCCGCCTCATTTGGTCTGGTAAAACCCTGATAATAACATTTCATAATAATCGCCTCCTATGCCAAATTATTTTTTGTATTCTATTTCAGCAAAAGCTATGCCTTTTATACTTTCTTGATTTAAACTGCAATCAGTTGTTGCCCTGGCTTTAAGTGATTTGTGCAACTCAATGAAAAACAGGGTTTTATGGTTGGATGTTGACAGAATAAGCGTTTAATAGTTATAATTATTTACATTAGCCATAACATAGAATAATTGACATCCCTATAAATGCGAAAATGTTTGCACATATAAAGCATTGATAAAATTGTAACATCAAAGATAACTCCGATACAATTTAGCTTGATAAACGATTTTTGTTGTCCTAATATTTCATGTTAATTATATAGCATTATGTGATTGGCATACGTCCTCGTATGTCAACATATGATTGTGGTTGGCGTACGTCCTCGTGCGCCAATATTAGATTAATGAATAATTGAGAAAATAAAAAACGTTTAAGGAGATAAATTGATGGCTCAGAATCTAATTGAAAAAATCGCTCAGCAGTTCGCTGTTGGCCTCGATGAGGGGCATGTTGTGCATAGCGGAGATTATCTGTCGATAAAACCGGCGCATGTTATGACCCATGACAACACCGGCGCGGTCATTCCAAAGTTTGTCGGCATAGGAGCATTTAAGGTCGCCAACCCGCGGCAGATTGTGTTTACGCTCGACCATAATGTTCAGGACAAGAGCGAAAATAACCTGAAAAAATATGCGAAGATTGAAGAATTCGCGAAAATGATGGAGATTGATTTCTATCCCGCCGGCAGGGGTATAGGACATCAGATAATGTGCGAGGAGGGGTATGCCTGGCCGGGTTCGATAGCGGTTGCCTCCGACAGCCACTCGAATATGTACGGCGGCTTGGGTTGTTTGGGCACGCCGGTAGTTCGCACGGATGCCGCCGCTATATGGGCAACCGGCAAAACATGGTGGCAAGTGCCGCCAGTGGCTAAAGTTGAACTGACCGGCAAGCTTAATGACGGAGTAACCGGGAAGGATGTCATTATAACCCTATGCGGTTTTTTCAATAACGATGAGGTCTTAAACCACGCTATCGAATTTGCCGGCGATGGGATTGCCAGCCTTTCGATAGAGCAGCGTCTGACTATCGCCAATATGACAACCGAATGGGGCGCGCTGACAGGTGTTTTCCCTACAGATGATGTTACCATCAACTGGCTGAAAAACAGAGCCGATTTTGTTGCCAATCGCGGTCTATCCGGCGTTCCCTCTGATGCTGATGGCAATGGCGCTCAGCCGAGAATGAATCATAACAGGATAAATGAACTTGAGGACAATATCATAAAGGCTGACCCTGATGCATTCTATGCCAAAGAGCTAACTTTAGATATAAGCACAGTCGAGCCGCATGTAAGCGGGCCTAATCATGTTAAGACCATGACATCGTTAACAGAGATGAGCAACAGAAATATAAAGATTCATAAAGCATACTTGGTTTCCTGCGTAAACAGCCGGGTTGAGGATTTAGCTCAGGCGGCGGCTGTGGTAAAGGGCAAAAAGACTGCCGAGGGAGTCGAATTTTATATCGCCGCCGCTTCAAGCGAGGTTCAGGCCGAAAGCGAAAAACGCGGCGACTGGCAGACGCTTTTAGATGCCGGCGCAATACCTTTACCGCCGGGATGCGGTCCCTGTATCGGTTTGGGTGCTGGTCTTTTGAAGGCTGGCGAGGTTGGCATATCGGCCACTAATCGTAATTTTAAAGGACGTATGGGTTCGCCGGATGCCGAGGCTTATTTGGCATCGCCGATAGTTGTAGCCGCCTCGGCTATTGCCGGAAAAATTGATTTCCCGGATGAGATTAACACTGTCAAGATAAAAGCAAGCATTAAAACAAATGATAAGCCGGCCAGCGATGCCGGAGAGGTCAAGATACTAACCGGCTTCCCTGAAACGATAAAAGGCGAGCTGATTTACTGCCATCAGGATAATCTCAACACGGATGGCATCTATCCGGGCAAATACACCTATCGGGATGATTTTTCTCCCAAACAGCAGGCCGAGGTAGTAATGGAAAATTACGACCCGGAATTCAAAAAACTCGCCAAGGAGGGCGACATACTGGTTGGCGGGTTCAGTTTCGGCGCCGGCAGTTCCCGTGAGCAGGCGGCGACATCGCTGAAATATAAAGGCATCAAGTTAGTAATCGCCGGCTCGTTTTCCGAGACATACAAGCGCAATGCGTTAAATAACGGCTTTCTGGTTATTGGGGCTGGCGAGCTTGTCGAGGATTTAAAAGCAAAATTTGGCACTGATAAGCTGACAGTCAAAACCGGCATCATTGCTGAGATAGATTTCAAAAATTCAAAGATTATCACTGAGGATAAAGAGTATAAAATAGGTCCCGTAGGCGCCGCTGCTCAGGAGCTTGTTATAGATGGCGGATTGGAGAATTGGGTTAAGAAAAATTTAAAGAAATAGATATTTGTAATATTTGTAAGGCATCCGCCTAAGGCGGACGACTTCTGCCTATTAAGGAAAGCAAAATGTTTTCAGGATAACTTAAAAAAGTAGGATTTGAGGTAAAATAATGAAATAAAATACTTTTATATTATACTTTTATCGCTTAAAGTATAATATGAATTTTCATATTTTACTTTTAGGGTTATGGATTTAAAAAACTTCAAATCAGGCAAATGGCAAAAAGGCTCTGAATGTAAGTATTTGTAGGGCAGGTCTCTCCGAGACCTGCCTATTAAGGAAAGCAATATTTTCAAGATAATTAACCTATTATGTCAAAGCTCAAAAGATATTATAATGAGGGAAATATATATTTTATAACTTGTGTTACAAATAATAGAAAACACATTCTCATTCAATATCAAAGCCAATTAAAAGATTCTATTCGAAAATATAAAACCGAACTCAATTTCTCGATTATTGCCTGGGTTATATTGCCTGACCATTTTCACATGATAATCAATCCAAAGAATGACAATCTTTCCAAATTGTTTCAGAAGATTAAGCTTTCTTTCTCAAAGAAATTTCTCTATTTATCAGGTGTTGCCAAAGGACAAATATGGCAGAGTCGATTTTGGGATCATGTTATTCGTAATCAGGAGAATATGAATAATCATATAGATTATATTCATTATAATTCGGTTAAGCATGGTTATGTGAAAAGCCCATTTGATTGGGTGCATTCTTCATTAGGCGAGTATTATAAACGAGGTTATTATTCGAAAGATTGGGGAGTGATGGATGCGATTAGATTTGAGGATGATTATGGAGAGTAATTGATATATGAGCGCGCCGAATAGGCAGGTCTCGGGGAGACCTGCCCTACTGTTTGGTGCTTATGAAACGGAAAATGAATCTTAAATAATAGATACATCGAAAGGAAAAGACATGAACAAATCAATATCAAAACAAATCGCCGAATTTGCGGTTAATCTCAAATATGACGACCTGCCGCAAAATGTCGTTCATGAGGTGAAACGCTGCTTGTATGACTCCATCGGCTGTGCCTACGGCGGCTACCATACCAAAGATGTGAATATTCTGCGTGATATATACAAAGAAATGGGCGGCAAAGATGAGGCAACAGTCATCGGTTTTGGCGATAAGGTACCGGCTGTTAACGCCACGCTGGTTAATTCGCTGATGGTTCGCGCGCTCGATTTCAACGACATCTACTGGAAAGAAGACCCCTCGCATCCCTCCGACCTGATACCGGCGGCGCTGGCAGTCGGCGAATTAGTCGGGGCATCTATGAAAGATGTTATCACAGCCATTGTGCTGGCGTATGAGTTTGAACAGAGAATGTGTCTATTTGCAGTGCCCGGTGTTCGCGAACGCAAATGGCATCACGCCACCCTAACCCAGTTTGTATCGCCGATTGTTGCCGGCAAGCTGTTGGGCTTGGATGCCGACCAGATGGTGAACGCTATCGGCATCAATGGCTCGCACAATCATACGATAGGCTGTCCGACTGCCGGCAAGCTTACCATGATGAAAAACACTGTCGACCCGATGGCGGTACAATCCGGCGTGTTTGCCGCCCTGATGGCAAAAAAAGGCTATTCAGGCACTATCGAGGTGTTTGAGGGCAAAGAGGGCTTTATGGATGTTTTCGGTCCCGACTGGGCAGTTGATAAATTGACCGGCAGCCTCGGCGAAAATTATAAGATACTCGAATGCAGTATGAAAGCGTTCCCTACCGAGGCGCTTACTCATACTCATATTTCGGCCGCTTTAAAAGCCGTAACTCAAAATAATATCAGCTATGACCAAATCGAACAGGTAACAGTTACATCAATTGCTCGCGCCTGCGATATACTTTTCGACCCTCATAAATACCGCCCGGAATCACGGGAGACCGCCGACCATTCACTGCCGTATTGTATCGCCTCAGCCTTAGTTGATCATAAGATTACGACGCAATCATTCTCGGATGAGAAGCTTAAAGACAAGCGTATCTGGGAAGTTATCGACAAAATCAAGGGCGAAGCCTCTGAGGAGTTCGAGAAGATGTTCCCTGCCAAACAGCCCTCGAAAGTTATAGTAAAAACCAAGGATGGCAAGGAGTATTCCGAATATCTCGAATACCCCAAGGGTGATCCCCGCGAGCCGATGACAATGGCTGACCTCGAGGCGAAATTTAACGGACTGTCAGCCGAACTTTTATCAGCCGAAAAGCAAAAACAGGTTAAGGATATGGTCTTCGACTGCGAGAAAATGTCTGCTATGGATTTTATGGCGGGTTTGACAGTATAATCTCCAAGCGGTAGATTGCCAGGCACGGATCTGTCTCGGGACAGCGCTTGGTAATAATTATAGTTGTGTCAATTCGCAGTTCGCCTAAGACGGATTTATTCGGAACCCGACCGGCAACTATTCTATTATTCCCCTCTTGAGAGAGTTAGGGGTGTGCAATTTATAGCTCAACTGTAAAATTCGGGTTTATATTCCCAAGATAAACTTATGCCATAATTACAATTGACATAAATAATATTATCATTATCTTATATTAATAAATAATAACATTAATCTCAATTTTATGGAGATATTATTATGAGAATAAAAACCGTTTTAGCAGCTGCACTAATATTCCTGCTGCCCGCAATAATTATGGCGCAGGATTTAAGCACTGACGATATCCGCAGAGCCGAATGGGAACTGAAATATCAACATTTCAACCAGATGCAAAAGCATCAAAACTATGAGACCACTCTTGACCAAGCCGATTATGATGTTGCCCACTGCGTGCTTGATGTTGATGTTGCTGACATTAACGGTCAGATTATTTATGGCAATGTAACTATGACCTCAGTCTCTGCCATTGATGGTTTAACCGAAGCAGATTATAATTTCAATACCGTCATGTCTGTTGATTCTGTATTTATTGACAATCAGCCCGCTTCTTATACTCATGCAAGCCACATGCTAAATATAACTCTCGACCGCGCCTATGATAATGGCGAACCGTTTACAACTATTGTCTATTATCATGGCCATCCGCCGAGCACCGGTTTCGGGTCGTTCATGTGGCAAACTCATAACGGCCAGCCGATAATCTGGTCATTCTCATGTCCCGAAAGCGCCCGCGATTGGTGGCCATGCAAAGATATGCCGCATGACAAACTGGATTCAGCCGATGTTATAATCACCGTACCCGACGATCTAACTGCAACCTCCAATGGAGTTTTAGTAAGCGATGTAGATAACGGCAACGGCACTCGGACATTTCACTGGGATATTTCATACCCGATATCTACTTATCTGATTATGCTGTCAATCTCGAACTATTCGAGTTTTACAGATTGGTATGTGAACGTCGATGGTGACTCCATGCCGATTGTCAATTATGTGTATCCCGAACATTACGATGATGCGGTGGAGGATTTTAACATCACCGCCTCGGCGATTGAATTCTATGTCAGTTTATTCGGCGAATATCCATTTTTTAATGAGAAATTTGGCCACTCAATATTCAACTGGGCTGGCGGTATGGAACATCAATGTAATGTCAGCTATAGCAGTATGTTTATTCGCGGCAACCACGCTTATGATTTTGTTTTAGTGCATGAACTGTCGCATATGTGGTTTGGCGATATGATTACCCAGGATATTTTCCCCGAGGTCTGGATGAACGAGGGATTTGCCTCATATTGCGAAGCTCTCTGGGCAGAGCATATATCCGGTTTCGAGGGCTATATCGATTATATGACCTCATCCAACAGGGTCAATTATCCCAGCGGACCTATTTACGACCCTTATCCTCTTTATGATGGCAACACTGTTTACAACAAAGGTTCATGGGTTTTACACATGCTCCGCGGAGTAATGGGCGATGAGGCTTTCTTCGAGGGAATGCATGCCTATGCCGCCGACCAAAGGTTTATGTATGGCACAATTACCACCCGCGAATTTCAAGCGGTGATGGAGCAATATTATGGCGCTGATTTGAGCTGGTATTTCGACCAGTGGATTTGGGAAGTTAACAGGCCATGGTATCGCTATTCATGGCTAGCTGAAGATATAGGCGGCGGTCAATTCGAGATTTTTCTTCATATCAGCCAAGTGCAGCCAGAGCCGGCGCCCGAGTTTTTCATCATGCCGATAAAGATATATCCGCGAATCAATAGCCAGGATACGATTATAACCATCTACAATGATAGCCGTGAGGATGATTTCCGTTTTATAGTCGATGGCGAACCGACCGATTTACAGTTTGATAAGGATGTCTGGGTGCTTAAATACTCAACTTCTGAGGATTACGGCATGAATATAGTAACAACCGAGCTTCCGGATGGCAATATTGATAACAACTATAACGAAACTATCGAAGCGCGCGGCGGCCAGATGCCATACATTTTTTCCATTCAAGACGGCAGTTTGCCCTCTGGCCTTGAACTGAATGAAAACACCGGAAATATCTCAGGTATTCCCGTTGCTGAGGGTGAATATGCGTTTACTATCCGCTGTGCCGATTCCTCGAATCCGGTTGAAACTGATGATCAGGATTATGTGGTAAACATTTATAATCAATCCGGTATAAATTATCCGGAAAAGTCAATACCCTCGAATTTCGTTTTGATTGAAAACTATCCTAACCCATTTAACAGCTCAACCGTGATTAGTTTACGTTTGGCTGAGCCGGGTTATATCGCTCTTGATATATATAATATTGCAGGTCAAAAAGTTGCCGGTATCCATCAGGGTTATCTAAGCGCCGGACGGCATGATATTATCTGGCAGGCTAATTCGGTATCATCGGGAATCTATTTTGCCAGATTAACAACCGGCCAAAAAAGCGATATCAGGAAGATGACGCTTTTGAAGTGATATTTCTATGAGAAGACACTCCCTGTTTAAGACGCATCACAGGCATGACGCCTAAGCAACTTCTAATAATCCCGATACACTGTAGATATTTCTAATTTCGGGAACGAAATTGCCGATTAAAACGTATTATTTGCTGTATGATTATACAGGAGTTTCCCCGAAAATTCTTGTAAAATCTTTATAGTATAGTATGTTTCATAGGGTTAACATTTTCAATAAGTGG